>CAYXZO010000004.1:0-55820 GCA_964469505.1 uncultured Lentisphaeria bacterium
GCTCCACCGCCTGCGATATCCCACCGGCGATGGATTCGTGAGCCCCCAAACGAGGACCACTGGTCGGTACAAAGGATTCCGGGATGGCGGCCACGAACTATTATAAAGCCGACAACGGGAAACAAGCCAGGACATTTCCCGGTCGCAGCATTTAGCCGGCAGGTGGCGCTAAACTGCTAAGCAGGAAAGAGCCAGGCTGGAAATGATCCAGAAAGATCTCCCGATGACACCGATCGTTGATGGCAATAGGGATTTTGGGTCGGCTAAAAGCGGAAACGGCCCTTTTCCCGGCGGAATGGCCCCAAAAATCTCAAGCCAAGCAGTTGAATTGTTTTTCGGCAAAGGTTTCCTGAACTTCAGTTTCATAAAATGTACCGGCAACGGTTAAATAAATCCTGCCGGATCTCAGATTGCAATTTCAACCTGCAAGGTATTGATCCACCACAGCGGGGCACGCACCAAGTCAGCTCTGCTACTGCGTATCCCTGGGCTAACGACCACATTTCTTGAACTGCCAGTAGTTCGGTCTTTCTGGCGAAATTATGATTCCCACCTCCAGAGCCCCAGGAAACATCTCGCCTGCTAAATACCGCGGTTACAAGGAAGTTAAAGAAGAACGACTCGTCTTACTCGTGTCTCAAAGAGGTAATCGGATCCAATCGGGCCGCACGATAAGCGGGGTAGATCCCAAAAATGATCCCTACTGCGGAACAGATAAAGAGTCCTATAAACACCCAATCCATAGGGATCACCGGCTTAACTTTAATGAAAAAAGTGACGGCATTCCCGGCGGCGATACCCAGGAACACCCCCACCAGGCCGCCCAATTCCGTTAAAAAAACGGCCTCTAGTAAAAATTGAAACAGGATGTTACCCCGAGTAGCGCCCACTGCTTTACGTATACCGATTTCCTTAATTCGCTCCGAAACTGAAACCAGCATGATATTCATAATGCCGATTCCAGCTACCAGCAAAGCCACAATACTGATGGCAAAGGCAAACGCTTTAACTCCGCCTAAAAACTGCCCAAAAGTCTCGATGAGCGATGAATTGGAGATGATCTCGAAGTTGTTTTCCTCATCGGGCTTAAGTCCCCGCACAATACGCAACTGGCCGATTAGAGCCTCTCGAGTAGCGTCAAATTCTTCCGGTCGCCGGGGTTTAACCGCAATGGCGATGGAGGTATGGCGCCGGGAAAAGTATTGGAGAAAGGTGGTTATGGGAATCAGGACCATGTTATCTTGGCTCTGACCAAATATGGCACCCTTACTCTCCAGAATGCCTACAACCGTGAATTGTACACCCTGGATGGAAATACGTCGACCGATGGGATCTTCGTAAGGAAATAGTTTCTCCAGCACATCTTGTCCTAACAATGCCACTCGGCGGTCATAATTGACATCTTCTTTGATGATTGGACGTCCCGCCGCTAGCGAATGGTTAAAAACAGCCAAACCCCACTGATCAATTCCCACCAGGGAGACATTAGGGTTGGTCTTTCGGTCTCGATAACGGAGAAGTTTCCCCCCCGTACTGCTGTTCAAGCTCACGTATTGGGCTACTTTCAGGCGACGGCTAAGTTCTACCCCCTGCTCGTAAGTGATATTGGGGCGCCGCCAATATTTGCGCCGGGCCCGGCGCCCTCCTACCTGAATGGCGGGCATTTTCTGGACATAAATCACGTCCGCACCGAAAACGTTCAGGCCACTGTTGATGGCATTCTGCAAGGTTTGAATCGCCGTCATCACTGCGATGATGGCAAAAACCCCGATAATGATGCCAAAGAGGGTCAAAATGGAACGCAGACGATTCTCTTTCAGGGCCTGCAAGGCCATGTGTAAGGCATCTTTAGCGCTTTGCCAGCGTTTACTCATAGCGTAAGGCCTCAATCGGATTCAAACGGGAAGCCTGACGAGCAGGGGTCCATCCCGCCAGTAAACCAATGCCCAGACTCAACACTACCGCGAACAAGGCCACACTAAGAGACATATCAGCAGGAAAGATGAACTTATTTACCAACATACTCAAACCGGCAGCCACCGCCAGCCCCATTAACCCGCTGGTCAGGGTCACTACACCGCTCTCTAAAAGAAATTGACCCAGAATGACTTTCCGGCGCGCTCCTAAGGCCATACGCACTCCAATTTCCCTGGTACGCTCTTTAACCGAAACGAACATGATATTGGCGATGCCGATTCCGCCCACTACCAGGGAAAGTAGAGTGATAAAAATACCCGTCCCCCCAATGGCCACTTTTATCAGATTATACTGACGCCGAAACGCCTCTTGTTGATTGACGGCGAAATTATCTTTTTCCCCAGGTTTCAGTCCTCGCAGAACCCTCATTAGTCCCCGCAACTCCTCCCGGGCTTCGGCTACTTTCTCCACTGGAACCTTGACCATGATACGCCGCATACCATGCCGCGAGCGGAAAATCTTAGCGAAAGTGTCCACCGGAATCAGTACCTGAGTGTCCATATTAAAAGTACCCATGAACTTACCCATCTTGGCCAGTACTCCGATTACTCGGAACCGGTTGTTACCTATGTACACGCTTTTACCCAGGGGATTCAAATTAGGGAAGAGTTTGTCCGCCACTTCATAGCCCAGAAGCACCACCTGGGCCCGACTGTTATTTTCCGCCTTGGTAAAAAAACGCCCCCGCTCAACCTGGGCGCTGCTCACGTCCAGGTAATTGGACGAGACGCCCTGAACAAAAACGCCGTCCACCGTTTCATCGCGGAAACTAACCTTGGCCCCTCGCCCCCGAGCAGTAGCCACCGCCAAAGCATAGGGGAATCGCTTCTTGATTATCTCCGCTTGTTCCAGGTCGATGGGCGGGCGGTTGCGCATGGTCCACCAGTCTTCCTTGCCGAACCAGGTCCATTTCTCCACGTAGAGCACATCCCGCCCCAGAAAAGCCATGCTTTTCTCGAATAACTGATCAACACCGTTGATGAGGGTGGCCATGAGGGTAACGGCGATGATGCCAATGGCCACCCCCAGCCCAGTGAGTAGGGTGCGGGACTTATTGGCCCACAATTCCACCAGGGCGATGCGCAGATTCTCCAACCAAAAATTCATTGCATCTCTGCAGCGATAGCCGCGTCGGAAACCGGCTCATCGGTAATGATTTTTCCATCCAACAGGCGCACCAGGCGCTGGGCGTGGCGGGCAATGTGAGCTTCATGGGTTACCAACACGATGGTATGCCCGGCCTTGTGCAAGCGGTGAATCAACTCCATGATTTCCTCGCCAGTCTTAGAATCCAGATTACCGGTGGGTTCATCGGCCAGTAAAATCGCCGGATTATTCACCAGGGCCCGGGCAATGGCTACGCGCTGTCGTTGTCCCCCGGAGAGCTCATTGGGACGATGATGCAATCGGCTGCCGAGGCCCACCATCTCCAAGGCTTCCCGGGCGCGGCGGCGACGTTCATCCGCTTTGATGCCCCCCGCGTAGATCAGGGGTAACTCAACATTATGCAGGGCATCGGCTCGGGCCAGGAGATTAAATGTCTGAAAAACAAAGCCGATTTTTTTATTGCGTACATAGGCCAGTTCATCATCGCTGAGCCCGGCCACATTAACCCCATCCAGGTAATACTCACCGGAAGTGGGAGTATCCAAGCAACCGATGAGATTCATGAGGGTCGATTTACCCGAACCTGAGGGGCCCATGATAGATACGAACTCGTTTTCCCGGATTTGTAGTGAAATACCGCCCAGCGCCTGCACCTGGGTTTTCCCCAGCTGATAAATCTTGGTGATGTTCCTTAAGTCAATGATAACCTGTTTCTGTGCCATAAGCCGACCTATGCTTCCCGATCCTTACGGTGGAAGCGCTTACGGCGAGCCACTTTAACCTTGTCGCCGTCATTCAATTCCCGACTGAGAATGCGGTAAGGTCCGGAAACCACTCGCTCACCTTCCTTCAGTCCGGAAATTATCTCGAAATTTTCCTCGCCCGTCAGACCAGTCCGTACCCGGCGCATCTCAACGATTTCTCCGCGCCCCTGCGGTGCTTTTTTAATGACAAACACCACTTCCACCGGTTCTGCCTTTTTGCCGAAACGTTTTTCTACCGCGGCGCTGTCACTCCGTTTACGGGCTTCACGGGTGCGTTTACCCCGACGGTTAGCTTTGAAAGCCGAAGGATTTCGCAAAGTGACGCATTGGATGGGTACATACAACACATTCTGATGCGTGGCGGTTCGAATATCCACCGATGCGGACATACCAGGACGTAAATCCGGGGGAGGATTCAAAAAACGCACTTTCACATCGAAATTGGTCACCTGTTCCAGGCTCCCGGAGTTAACAGTTTTAGCACTATGGGCGATTTCGGTCACCACTCCTAAAAAAGTGGTATCGGGCATAGCGTCGATGGAAATCTCAGCGGTATCACCCAGAGCCACATCCACCACATCGTTTTCATTCACCGAGGCCAGAATTTCCATCTGGGACAGATCGGCAATGGTCATAATGATGTCCCGCTGAAAGGTGGACCCCAGTGCTATCTCACCTTCCCTTTTGTTCAACAGGGTAATCACACCTGACATGGGCGCCACGATTGTCGTTTTGTTGTAATTATCCAGGGCTTGAGTCAAAGCCGCTTCAGCCTGGCGCATAGAAGCCAGGGCCTGGGTATAACGCGCTTCGGCCTGTTGGTACTGCAATTCACTGACGAGGTTTTTCTTGAACAGTTCGTACTGCTGTTCTTTTTCCAGCTTGCTCACCTTTAGCTGAGCCTGCGCAGAAGCCAGCACTTGTTTGGCCCGATCCACTTCCGCTTTATAGCGAGTGGAATCCAATTGAGCCAGGAATTGGCCCTTGACCACGCGATCACCTTCCTTAACCGCCAGACGGATAACCCTCCCCGCCACGTCGGCACTGACGTTTACCTGGATCACGGGATTAACTTTACCCGAGGCGGACACTTTATGGATCACCGTGCCGCGCTTGACCTTAGTGGCTTGAACCTCCACCACATCGCTGCCCTGTTTTTTGACGGCATAGAATCCCAGGCCGCCCACGGCCAGCACTAGCACTCCGATAATCAATAACTTCTTTTTATTCAACATCTCGCACTGCTCCTATTTTGAAAATCTTATACCAACCGAGGTCCGCTTCGGTCCGTTTTCACTTACACCCCCTATAAGCTGTTCCAATCGGGCTTGGGTGATTTTAACCTGGTAACGGGCTTGAATCAAAGCCGCTTGGGCATTCTCCAAGTTGGCACCAACACTGAGAACATCCACCAGGGCTGCCGAACCGACCCGATACTGTTCTTTGATGTTGACGTAATCTTCCAGGGTAGCATCCACCAACAATTGATTCAGGCGAACTGCTTCCTGCAAGGCCCTTAACTGTTCCAGGGTTTGAGCAATATCCTTGCGCAAGTCGGCCGCCGTGAGCGAGTAGGTTTCCTGGGTGGCCCTCCAGGCCATTCGCGATACAGCCAGCTGGTGATGTTTGCGACGGCCATCAAATAGATTGAGGCTTAGCGAGATTCCGCCGGTGAAGCCCATATTGTCCCTGGCAAACAGGTCACCTACTCGACCGGCACTGCTGGAGTAGCCCAAATTCAGGGACAAGGAAGGCAAATAAGCCGCTCTGGCAATGGCGACTTCCTGCTGGGCAGTTTCTTCCCGCAGCTTGGCCAGCAACAACTCCGGGCTGGCTTTCTGCGCGGTCTGCCAGACTTCCTCGAGGGTGGGTACCTTAATCGGAGTCCAAAGCGGCTCTTTCAGTTGTAAAGGCACCCCTTCATCTCGACCGAGGATACGGTTCAGAGAGCGGCGTTTATCGGCCAAATCCGTTTCGGTATTCAGAATCTGAATCCGGGTGCGGGCTATATCCGCTAAAGTGCGCAAGGTGTCATTGGGTGCCGCCGCCCCCAACCTATGGCGCTCCAGGACCAATCGATGCCGTTCCTGGGCCGCTTTAAGGTTCTCCCGATAAACATCCAGGAGCCTAACAGTGGATAAGTATTGGAAAAAAGCCTGTTTCACCAGGAAAATGGTGGCTAATTGCTGCCGGCGATATTCCAGCTCCGCCTGTTGTTCCGCCAGGGTGGCGGTTTTCAGCGTGTGATACCAGCGTCCACCATCATAAAGATTCTGGGAAAGGTTCAAACCCAAACTGTAGCGTTGATTCCAAGACAGGTTCAAAGGTCCGGTTTCCGAGAACCCACTGGGATACAAAAGCCAGTCACCCCCTGCGGTATAGAGCGTGTCCAACCGAGATGTTAAGGTTTTGCCATAAGCGCCTGTATTACTACCATTAAAATTCAAGTCCACCCGTGGTAGAATAATGGAGCGGGAAGCCCGGGCCTGGGCCAGGGCTCGTTCCCGGTAATACTTTTGGACCTTTAAGGGTTGATTTTGGCGGATAGCAAGTCGGATACAATCCTGCAAACTCAATGGTTGGGCTTGCAGAGATGAAAGGGAAATACTCAGCAGCAAAGGCCAAGACCACTTCATGGAATACGTAGCTCCTCCATTACATTTACTCAGCGCCATGGGAAAAAGCCCACCACCCCGGCCCGTACGATATCTAACAACAACCAGGTAATAAAAACGGCAACTAAGGAAGACTTAATTGATTTTCGGTACACGTTAGCAAAGCCATAGCCAACCACCACTAGCGACCAGAGATTGAAAAGATCCATCGGTCGTAGCAGGCGAGCCCAGAAGCTTCGCGGAGCGTCCAGGAACAAAACTGGCCCCAGATTTACATTGGTCGCCCCCTTCATGATAATCAGAGGAGCCTTGACCAACAGTTCCAAGCTACCTATCCCCTCCGGCATCTGGAAAAAGCCGCCGGCACCGCCGATCAAAGTGCTCAATAAGACTACGGCCAGAATGGCTTGAAAGGGCGCTTTGGTTCCCATGATAAACGAGCCGGTGAGATGTAGGAAAGCGGCAAACACCGCAGCAGCAAAAAGGAGAAACAAGGGAATCAACAGGTAACCCCACAGATATTTCAAGCGCCAGGGATGTTCCAGCTGATCTTCCAACATGCTGCGACTTTCAGCGAAACGCTCCTGCATAGCTTCCAATCGTTCTGGTGGAATATTGGGATTATCGGCCAAACGGGATTCGATCCGATCTAAACGGACCAACTGCTCTTCGATACGAATATCCCGGTAAAAGGCAGGCACAACCGCCATTACCAAGGAGACAAAGAGCAAAGGATACACCCAGTCCCTCCAGGTGACATGCCCCGCCAATTCAGTAAAAGCTTGACCAGGACTGATCAACACCAGTCCTGCTCGCTTAAAAAAGATCCTCAGGCTATTCATTTCCCCCTCCTGCTTCTGATCCATGGAGTTGCCTGTTGACTAATACCATGCCGACCGTCCCCTTATTCCAGAAAAACCGGTATTCCCAAGGTCCAAGCGGGTGGCAGATCATGGCCTACGCTCCCGCTCCATATGGATTAC
Organism: uncultured Lentisphaeria bacterium; assembly: GCA_964469505.1. GTDB lineage: Bacteria > Fidelibacterota > UBA8477 > UBA8477 > JABMPR01 > CAYXZO01. Next base: position 7,447 of record CAYXZO010000004.1, read on the forward strand.
ATATCTAACCATATTTGATATATATCGCTTAACCCTTTCATTCCCTAAGGACATACGACAGACACCTTATGATAACGGTTCAAGCGGGGCTCCGGTTGAGTCTATACGCGTACCAGGTGACCCAATAAATTCCGCCGGCTATCAGGATGGCCAGAACCGAGTGCCAGGAGAACAAAGCCGGGATGAAACTATCCAATAAGCGCACTGGTTCCCCCGGCATGGTTTGCCAAATGGAACGCCAGTTTCCACCCCAGAGTTCATTAAGGCTGGACAGGAATCCCAGTACGGGTTTCAGCAAAGAAGTATCTCCAAATAAAAAGCGCCACGCGATGGAGAAAAGGGCCGGCAGGCCGACTCCGAACCACAGGGGGCGTGACCGCACGTAAGCTGAAACAGCCAGGAGGAAAGTAAAGTATGGTAAGGACCACACCACGGCAGTTAGCAGAAAGACCAGCCACTGACTATAAAGGTTAAGAAAATCCAGCTGACGCCACCAAAGGGTTAATGGCAGATGAAGCTGTCGCTCACCAATCCAAGAATACAACACCAGGTAACCCATTCCCAAACTGCTGAATACCAGAGCTAATACAATGAACCCCAACCCACCGGCCAGAATCTTAGTAATAAGAATAAAATGGTCGCTCAACGGTAAACTGCGGAAGAAGAAGGTGCTATTGTTGAGTCTTTCCCGGTACAGGGATTCTGCGAAGTAGATGGTTAACAAGAACAACAAGAGTATCAAGGTGCCTTGTAAAACTGCCCGCACCATAAACAAGCTTACGTGAAGGAACTTTCGCTCCAAAAGCCTCTGCTGCTTGGGCGTTGTACCCGTCACCAGTCCCTTATTTTCCTCCCAGCGGAACCATATGTAGATGGAATCGGCCTTCGAATGATTCTGCCATTCAACCTTCACCCCAGAGGAATCCCCCAGGAAATGTTTACCAGGTCCGAATTCCAGTACACCTTCCTGTTGCACCCGGGCCTGAAAATGATCCAGACTGCGACCAATCTGGAAGAGCATGAGAAAACCCAAAAACAGGACTAGCGCTAATCCGCTAAGGATTATAGGACGCCATTCCCACCATTCCCGCAGCAATTGATATCCCAGACGCCGCATCATTGCCTTCCCTCCCCTTCGAAACTACCCGGCGTGGGCTCCATTAAGGCCACGAAAATATCCGCCAGACGCGGTCGCTGTATCTCCCCCAGTTTGCCTAACTCCTCACTCTGTCCGGGATCAATTTTCAGCAGGAAAGCCGTACGACCCAATTGCGGCTGCCGCGCCAAGGGGTGAAATTTTTCAATCCGGCTCTCATGTTCAGGTGCTACCAGCAATTGCACAAATTGCTCTTGCAGTTTTTCCAGCTCAGCCGCCAGGACTACCCGACCGTTTTTGATGAAAATGACATCGCTGAGAATGTGCTCCACCTCCTCGATCTGATGCGTGGCAATCAATACGGATTTCTGTTCGGTGAAGTACTCTTCCAACACACTGGCGTAAAAGCGTTTGCGAAACAGTAGATCCAAGCCATGGGTCGGCTCGTCCAGAAACAGGATTTTGGTGTCCATGGCCAACACCAGTGCTAAATGCAGTTGGGTTTTCATACCCTTGGAGAGATGTTTGAACTTGCGATTTTCGGTTATTTCCGTGCGCTGTAAATATTCCCGGGCACGGGCAAGATCAAATCCTGGATGTACCCCTTGCAGGTAGCGCAATAACTGCTTAACTCGCATCCAGGGGGGCAATACCGGTACGTCCTGGATGATTCCCGCCGCGGACATCAGCTGGGCCCGCTGGCGTCGTGGATCTAGCCCGGCTACCTGAATATTCCCTTCATAGGCAATCTGACCCGTAAGGGCCTGAAGCAAAGTAGTTTTCCCGGCCCCATTGGGTCCCACTAATCCCACGATTCGCCCCGCCGGAATTTCAAGGTTAATCCCATCTAGGGCGGTAACTCGGGGGTAGCGTTTGCGTACATTTTGAGCTTTCACTAGAAGCTCCTGATGGACTGCTGAGGTAGAAGTTGTATCCACGTTATGAGTTGAGGATAAATTCATGGGCTCAACCCTTCATCTTTCTCCGAGGCTTTATAAGCTTCCTTAAAGAGTCGCCAAAGCTCGTCCAGGGAAAATCCCAGTAAGCGGGCTTCCCGGGCCAGGGCCGGTAGGCGCTTCCGGGCCAATTCTTCTCGCTGCTTTTGTTGCAACCGTTCTCGAGCTCCATTGGCTACAAACAGCCCCAAGCCTCGGCGCTTTTCCAGAATTCCTTCCTGCACCAATAATTGGGTGGCATTGAGTACTGTTTGGGGATTGAGTCCCTGCTCCACCGAAATCCGGCGTACGGAAGGGATTGCCTCTCCTTCTCGCCAATAGCCGGCCAGGATGGCCTGTTTCAAGTACTCGGCCAGTTGCTGGTAGAGGGGTTGATTTTCGTTGAATTCCAGACTCATTTACACACCGTCATAGTGTTCTACACAAGTGTAACACTATAACACACCCGAAGCAACTCTTTTTTAGCCCCACAGGGGATCACATGAGAGACCGTAAGATGGTTGAAGAATTGAAAGTCGCCAGGCTTGCGGTTCAGCGGCGTGCTTTACGGGCTTGCTCGATTTCCGCGGCCCATTTTCGGGTCAACTCTTCAAAGTACTGACGAGCAGCCTCGTAGGTGTTGGGAATTTCACCATCCAGGATGGCTTCTTCGATGGTTTTCTTGATCTTGCCCACCAACGGCCCAGGTGGAATACCCAAGGTTTCCATGATCTCCTCACCCCTGACGGGTGACTGAAAAGCCCGCAGGCGATCCTTTTCGTAAACTTCCTGAATTCGGGCGGCCACCCGATCGAAATTGCCGTAATATTTTTTTATCCTCTGGGGATCCCTGGAGGTGACATCGGCCCGGCATAACAGCAACAGTTCCTCGAGATAATCACCGGCTTCCACAATTAAGCGCCGAATAGCCGAATCGGTAACCTCCTCCTGGGCTAGAGCAATGGGTCGCAAATGCAAACGGGTCATTTTCTTCAAATAGGCCGTAAGTCGACGGGGCAGACGCATTCGAACACCGATCTCATTGAGCATCTTACGTCCCACCTCGTCATGACCATGGTAGGTCCAGCCGATGCCGGGGATAAATTTCTTCGTAGCCGGTTTGCCTATATCGTGCACCAGCGCTGCAAAGCGCAACCGCATTTTAGGCGAGAGGGCTGCCGCATTGTCCACCACTTTAAGGGTATGGTGAAATACATCCTTGTGCCGATAGCCGTCCCGCTCTTCCACACCCCCTAGAACCGCAATTTCCGGAAAAACCAGCTCCAGCAATCCTACTTCCTGGAGTATGTAGAAACCGATGCTGGGCCGGTTGGTTTTCAGCAACTTGATGATTTCGTCAGTTATCCGCTCTTGGGAAACGATGCTGATCCGTTCTCGCTGCCGTTTCATTGCCTGCAGGGCTGCTTTATCCACCTGGAAGTCCAGTTGAGCTGCAAACCGAGCCGCCCGCAACATCCGTAAAGGGTCTTCAGAGAAAGTGGTTTCTGGATCCAGGGGCGTACGCAACAACCGCTCATGTAGATCCTGGATACCGTTGAAAATATCAACGAATTCACCCAGACCCTCGGCCGTAACCCGGAGAGCCATGGCATTAACTGTGAAGTCCCGGCGAGCCAGGTCCGAATTCAGATCTCCGGCTGCAACCTGGGGTTTGCGGGAAGTGGGGTCATAGCGTTCCTTGCGGGCCGTGGCGACTTCGATTACAAAATCCTTATTGGGCACAAGGGCAGTGCCGAATTCAGCGTACGGTACGATGGGTCCGGTGTTCAACACTTTCCCCAACTTCCGAGCAAAGTCAATCCCATCACCAATTACCATCAGATCCACGTCTTGCGAGGGCTGCCGCAGGAGCAAATCGCGCACAAAGCCCCCCACCAGATACAGATCCACCTTTTCCTCATCCGCCAATTGTCCAGCCTTCTTCAGGACCTGTTGCACTTCCTTTGGTAACTGCTCCAGCCGCATAAGGCAGTAATAAAAACCCTCAACGGCTGAAACGAAAGCATTCTTATTGTCTGCCTCAACAGAGGTCGATATATTCAAATCACTATGTTACGGATAATCAGGTTATGGGGGCTAATTTGCCTGTGGCCCATCTTGCTGGGTGCCCAACAACTGGATGTAACCATTACTTTAGACGCCTCCCATCTGGAAGACCGTCCCCGACAGGCCGTGAGCCAGCTGGCCCAAGCCATAAAGACGTATATCCAGCGTACTTCATGGCTGCAACTGGACAAACGGGCGCGTTTTACCATCCAGTGTCAGATTTTCGTGGATGCTTACACCGAAGCGGGCTACCAACATGTGTACACGGCGCGGGCCTATTGGAGTAATGGCGATGACCAGCGGTACTTCGATAAGAAGTGGCAATTTTCCTATGTTCCCGGCCAGCAATTGGTGCATTCGGCTATCTTCCAGAGTCTGACGGGATTCATCGACTATTGGGTCCAAATCCTATTGGCGGGAGAACTGGACACCTGGACCCAATTCGGTGGCAGTGATCTTTACGCCAGGGCCCATTCCATAGCGCTCCAGGGCGTACAGTCCAGCCTACCCCTGGGGTGGCAGGATCGCTTACACACAGTAGAGCTGCTCAGCCAGGATCAAGCGTTGCGGAAAATGCGATATGCTTATTATGAAGCTCTATACCGCTGGGACAGCCAGCAGGATGAAGAAGCTCATCGTCAGATACAAGCTTTCCTAGCCAACTTTAAGATTGTTCTGGAGCGTTCAGAGAATAAAGTCTACGCCCAACAATTCCTACAGGCCAAATACCGGGAACTCGGAGAGTTGCTCCAGGATATGGATGATGCGGAAAGCGTTGGAAGGTTGATCGAGCTGGATACGGCCCACAGCGAGTATTACCGTAAGCTGCTACGGAGTTGGGAATGAAAAAACCCGGCCTGATTACGCTGGGGGCTTGGCTGTTGGCTCTCTCGCTGACAGTAGGATGCACTTCCAAACAGGCTGAACCGAACTGGGGTTGGATCAACTCTCTGCCAAAGCCATGGACTCTCAAGCCGGAGGAATTTTCTCAATACCTCCAAGCATTCCACCAACATTTCCCCGACTTTCAAGACCGCCTAAAAGCCATTGCCCTGTGGAGGGTAGGAACGCCTTATTCTATTTTTAAACTGGGAGAAGAAGCCCCGCCGGATCCCGATCCCATTATCAGATTCGACGTTTCCGATTGTACCGGTCATGTGCTCACCAGCCTGGCCGCCACTGAGGCCAACTCCTGGCAGGAAGCCCGACGGGCCATGGAAATCATCCATTACAAACCTGATAGCACCGGTAGGCATACCCCCTCTTACTACCGTCGCTGGCACTTCACTACCGATCGAATACTGCACAACCCGTTCACTACCGACATTACCACCACCCTGTTTCCCAAAAGCGAGTTGGATTCAGTGCAACTAGTGCTTAATCGCAAAGAGAACGGACAAGAATTCCTACCGCTCGATTGGGAAGAACCGGTAACCGTGTATTACATACCCAACCGGTTGATAAACGAGCAATTGCTGGCGCGCTTGCCTCAAGTGGTAGGAGTGGCTTTCGTAAAACCGTCCTATTTTAAGCTTGGTGTTGTCATCGGCCACGAGGGGATGATTATCGACGGGCGCTACTTGATCCATGCTTCCCAATCAGCGGGCAAAACGGTCAAGGTGGATTTCCTGAAATATTACTTCCCCGAATCGGGACCGCTCTTCGGGGGCATAATGCTGTACACTTTTCACGAAGAACCATTCAGCAACCAAAAATCTTAATCCAATGAGTCGGGATTAACCCTCCTGGGGGAAAGGAGTTAAAAACCTATGGAAAAAATTGCTTTACATACACCGCAACATACAGCTTTCATAAACATCACTGATAAGCTGCAAGCCATCGTGTCCAAAGCCGGATTTAAAGAGGGGGTGGTTACGGTCTATGTGCCCCATACCACCGCTGCGGTGACCATTAATGAGAATGCCGACCCCGATGTGGCGGCTGATATGCAGAATGTTCTGGAAAAATTAGTTCCCTGGAACTCACTGGATTACCGGCACTTTGAAGGCAATACCGCGGCTCACGTCAAGTCCACCCTGGTAGGCAATACCGTACAGGTGCTTGTGAACAATGGGCGCCTTCAATTAGGCACCTGGCAGGGAGTTTACTTTTGTGAGTTTGACGGTCCCCGCAATCGGGAGGTGTGGGTTCAGCTCACTTCTTAAATCTTCTTACGCTTTTCCCCCACCAGAGATATGAAAGCAACGGGCTAAACATCCGCCCTCTGCGTTTCACTTATTTACACCAATAATACCCTTGGGGTAAAACTAACCAGACGGCGGATCCCGTTTTTCTGAGTAATGCATAGGTAAGTCGTCAGTTTAAACGACAGTAATCGTCCAATTAAATGTGACGAATCTAAATCGCACAAAGATCGAGGCAGGATAGTCACCAAAGAAATTAAACCCACACCAAATCCAGGTAACGGGAGATTAATCCTGTATACTTTGCGAAACGGCAGTAGTGTTCAGCCGACTCTTGTGAAAGAAAAGATTGTGTTTCCGTATTTTCAGACCGCCTTTGCGTTTGCCTCTTTGAAGGGTAACCACCACGGTAACGATAATAGTCAATATCCTAAAGGCGTTGGCTGAAATTCCGCCCAATACATTATCAGCGGTATGAAAAATCGACCAAGAAGCATTCATTAAAACATGTAATCCTATGGGCACCCATAGATTCTGGTCCCACTCCACGTAAAGCCAGGCAAACCATCCAGCACCCATAAATGTTATCAGAAAAATCAAAAGGGCCTCCAGGAAGTGGGTGGCTTGGTAAATATGCCCGACAGCAAAGAAAAAAGCACTCAGGGCCACAGCCGGAATAAATCCCCAACCGGCTTTCTTGTATAATTGCCCAAAGGCGAAGCCGCGAAAAAGTAATTCTTCCATAAAACCAGGCAGAAGCGCTAGTTCTATGAATTTCGTGAGGGAAAAATCGACCGTTGGGGCCACCAAATAATATCCGAGCCACATTGGGATTGTTGCTGAAAAAGCAAAAGTGAGCCCCTTTAAAAAATCACCCTTGAGGCCTAATTCTTCCAGGGCGTTCCCCGTTTTCCAGTCATACAAAATATGCAATGCTACAAAGATTACCGTAAGCCAAGTGAGATATGAAATTACCACATAAAGATCGCCTATGATTTTCCGGTTGGTAAATTCAAATAAGACATAATTGAAGGTTTCCGGGGCGTTAAGAGCACCGATGAGGGCGATTATTACCACCATTGAAGGAATAAATTTTTTAGCTCTCATAATCTATCAGTTCAGATTTTTAACAACATTTTTCCAGCGCTCAATACTTAGTGATCAAACCTTGAATCGTAACGAAACGCCCAGCAGACTTCTAGCCGAGAGCGAAATGATTAGGCTTTAGTAGCGTCAAAGGGTCTGACACAAAAGATAAAACTACCTATGTATTTCAAATCTTGATATCCACCATGTAAATACCTAACCCAACTATTACCACTGTAATATTATGCTACCGGTTGGATCTCGGCAGAAGTCTCCCTTGACTCCAGTTCTACTTCAAACCCAATTCTTTCAACTTTTTCGAAAGGTTTGGTTGATGCAGGCCCAACTCCCGGGCCGTACGGGTTATGTTGCCACCGTTACGGCGCAGAGCGGTTTCCAGGTACATTTTTTCAAATTCCCTGCGGGCCTCCTGGAAAGGAGTACGCTGCAGTAAGGCAATTACTCCTTGATTGGTATCAACCACTCGGAGATGTCCCTTGACATGTTCCGGCGTCAATTCCTGGTCCGGCACCAGTATGTAAAGGCGCTCTACCAGATTGCGTAATTCCCGTATATTTCCCGGGAACGAGTAACTCTCCAGTAGCGCTATTGCTTCCGGGGTGAACCGCTTTCGCTCAATTTGCAATTCAGCCGCAAAATAGCGGGAATAATGCTCCAGTAATAAAGGAATATCGCCTTTCCGTTCCCGAAGCGGGGGCAAGTTGATGGGGACTACATTCAAGCGGTAATACAGGTCTTCCCGAAAAGCGCCGGTCTTTATCAATTCCTCTAGATTTTTATGGGTGGCCGCCAGGATTCGCACATTGACCTGAATAGTCTTATTGCTGCCCAGGCGCTCAAACCGTCCCTCTTCGATTACCCGGAGGATTTTGGCCTGGGCCGCTAGACTCATATCACCTATCTCATCCAGAAATAGGGTGCCTTCATCGGCCGTTTCCAATCTTCCTGGTCGGGAAGCCACAGCCCCGGTGAAGGCGCCTTTCTCAAAACCAAACAGCTCGCTTTCCACCAGTTCGCTAGGCAGGGCCGCGGCGTTGAATTTCACAAAAGGCTGAGCAGCGCGGGGACTGGCATCGTGGATAGCATGCGCCACCAGTTCTTTTCCGGTGCCGCTCTCTCCGCGGATCAGTACCCGCGCTTCGGTGGGAGCCACTCGCCGGATCACTTCCTTCACGGCTTGCATGGCCGCCGATTCTCCGATCATCTGATAGCGACCATGACTCAGTTGCCGGCGGCTCTCGTCGGCGGTACGCTTTAATTGGCGGCGTTCCTTCAGATTTTTTAATGCGACTTGAATCCGGGCCAACGACAGGGGTTTTTCCAGGAAGTCATACGCCCCGGCCTGCAAGGCTTGGACGGCCGTACCCACCGTGCCGTGCCCGGAAATCATTATGACATCCACTTCCGGACGCGTGGCTCTCAGTTCTTTCAATACCTCCAAACCATTACGGCCCGGCAGCAGAACATCCAGGAGCACTACATCTAGTGGATGCTCAGCCGCCAATTCTAGAGCACGCTCACCGGTTTCCGCCAGTAATACGGTGTGCCCTTCGTCCTGTAAAATATCCCGCAGGGTAAAACGAATATTACGTTCGTCGTCAACTACCAGAATACGCATGGCAATCCTTAAGATAAGATTTCAAACAGATTTCCCCGCGGCTTCAGTATCCTGCTCAGAGCGGTGGGGAATAAAAATGCGGAACACCGTACCTCCCCTAGCGGGACATTCTACGGAAATCTGTCCCTGGTGATGGCGGACAATACGCTCCACAATGGCCAGCCCCAGCCCAGTACCTTTGGAACGCGTGGAATAATAGGGCTGAAAAACTTTGTCGCGGATCTCCTGAGGGATGCCGGGGCCGTTGTCAGCTACTTCAAACAGAATTCCCCCATGATGCTCCCTGGATCGCAAGGTAATAACGGCTTTGGCCGGCGCCATTTGAATCGCATTCTGGATCAAATTGGTTAACAAGCGATGCATCTGATTGGGATCGGCGTAAATCAATGGTGTGGGGCTCGTGAGCTCCAGGTGAAATTCAGCCTGGTCCTGATATTGGGCCGCCGTTTCCCGCAACTGGCGATGGAAATCATATTCTCGGGGAGCCGGAGCCGGCAGCTTGGCCAGTTGTGAGAATGAATCCACTAATTCCTGAAGAGCACTGACTTCCTCTTCCACCACCCTCACACTCTCATTCAGCACTTCGGCAAATTGCTCATCCCCCGGCTGATACTTATGGGCCAAACGCTGGATGGCCAGGCGTATGGGAGTAAGAGGATTTTTGATTTCGTGGGCCAGAACCCGGGCCGTTTCCCGCCAAATCAAATCCTTCTCCGCCGCCAAGAGCCGTTCTCGATTCTCCCGCAACTCGCGGGTCATGGTGTTGAAGGCCTTTATCAAATCGTTCAGTGGAGATAACGGACTTTCGGGGATTGTTACCTGGAAATTGCCTTGTTGCAACTGACTGGTGGCTCTCAAGAGCCGGTTAAGGGGGCGCGTTAGTAACTGAAAAAAGAGGAGAAACAGCACCAAGACGATCACCAACAGTCCCGCCAGCACTCCCCAGGAGTAAAGCTGTACATCTCTCACAAAAAAGTGGGAAACCAGATCCTTACGTCGTAAATCCCGCAGCAAAGTGGTTACACTATCTTTAAAAGCTGCTTGCTCCAGGCTATCCAAATGTCCCGCAAATTCCCGATAAATCGTCCGCAGATGGCGCTGAGTATCTTCACTGCTCAATTGTTGTTGAGTCCTAACCAGTGAATCCAGAAAGAAAGATCGACCGGCTGCAAACCCGAGAACCAACACCAGGGTTACGAATGCCAGAATCTGAAAGCGAAAAGAAAACCGTAGTCTCATAGCTGCTCGGGCTCCAGCTGGAACACCGGTGAAGTCTTGGCAGGTCGCAAGCGCTGCCAGAAATTCATAGCCTCTATTTTGCGTCCCAGGCGGGGTAAAGGAACATCTTCAAGATACGCTTTGACCCGCACACGATAATTATGTCCCGGCTCCATTTCCTCCAGTGAGATAACCGGCACTTCAGTAATGGAGCGCCAGACATCCAGTGCTGGTTGTCGCTGAAAAAATCTCAGCGGCTTTTTTCTTTCAGTCAGGATAAGATCATACCTCTCTTCTAACAAAGCATATTGGATACGGTGGATTAACTCCTTCCGGACCAAAGGTTGTTTGGCTTTATCGATTAGCAGCTCCAGAGTGAAATGGATAGTTAAAGGTTCCCCGGAGAGCAGGATTTTTTCCAGATCCTGGGTAAAACTGTTTTCCAGACGGGTGGAACATCGCAGATATCCGGCCTTTTGCAAAACCTGGATTTGATTGAACCAGGGGGAAGTGTAATCCACATCCGAAACCACCAGCTGAGAAAAAGCAATTATACCTGAACTAATAAAGCGAACTAGTTGCTCAAACATACTCTATGAGTGTTAGTTGCAGAGTTGTCGAGGCTGAAAAGAACACTAACTCAGGGGTTGGTAAAGGGTACGTTAGCGCCGGATTACTTCGGCATTTACTATTTCACCCAGAACTTCACCCCCGTTTTCCAGAATTACCTGTACCGGTTGGAGCATTTTTGGGTCCACTCGAATATCACCTTGTACTACCGAGTGATCTGCAATTCGAATCTGTAATGGTACCTTCGTCCCCCAAAAAGAACTTTTCTTACCGCGAACTTCTATGGAACCCTTTATGCGGGTCTCGTTAAATAGCTCAATCCCACCATGGGCGGTTTTTAAGTCTCCCTCCACCATCACGTTGTCCAGGGATATTTTACCGTTTACATTTCCCACGTTACGGTCCACTCTGACTCCGGCGTGAATGGTAATGGCCCCATTTACCGTCTCCACGGAGCCTTTGATGTGAGCATCATGGTCGATTTCAATACTGCCATTGACGGTTGCAACCTCATTCACTCGAACTCCTTCACCAAGGGTGATGGAACCATTCACCGTAGTCAGATCACCCTTTATTTTCGCGCCGTATCCCACTTCAATTTGGCCGTTCACGGTGCTACAGTTTCCAAAAACTTTTGCACCACTCCCGATGGTTATGGAGCCGTTGACAGTTGAGAGAGAGCCTTCATGTTCTTCACCGGCACCTAGCTTTAAGTCTCCGTTAATACTGGTCTCACAGAAAGCACTTAGAGCTAAAAGGGTGAAAAAAACGGCATATTGTTGAAACTTCATAATCGCTTCCTCTTTTCTAATAATCTTTCTCCTCCCCGTGGGTCTTCTCCAATATACAAAATGTCCGACGTAGACTAGTCTTCAATCCAGGAGATTATCCAGATATTTGTCAAAAAGTTGAACTCTTAAATTGAGCTTACCTTGGATGCCAAACAGCAGTTACAATCCGGGGGCGGCTGCTGGAGGCTGAAGGGAGCCGCCCCCGGGATAGCTAACGGTTAAAAGCCGAACCAGAATCCTACCGAATAGGTCACTGCTTCCATGGGAGTATCGGGCGATCCGGCAATATCAAATTTGTCCTGATTGAAATTGCTGAAGCTATCAGGCAACTGAGCGTACCAGCCTTTTCTGAAAGAATAACCATATAAATATCCTGCCTCCAGACGCAGTCCTAACCAGCTATTGAGGCGGATGAGAGCAGTTAGGCTGGGCTGTACCAGAAGATAGTTGCGCTTGATCAGAACGACATTGCTTTTACCACCGAAAATATCAGTATCTAGACTGTTCCAGTTCAAAGCCCCACCGTAGCGGGCAACGGTAATCTCCATGCCTCCACCACCTACCATGAGGCCCAAGGAACCGATAATTTTCTCGGTCAATGCAAAGCGCTTGCGCAAGGTTACACCGCCGAGACCTATTTGGAAATCCAACCGGCGAGTAAGTTGAGTAGAATCCGGATCTACGGTGCTGAAGCTGGCCGAGCGACCGGCTCCCATGCCTCCCAGAAACCAGTTCTTCCCGATGTAGCCTTCGCCGGCGCCGCCGTGGACCAGAAATCCATTTTTATCAATTCCTTGTAAAAAGCCCAGGTTCTGCAGCACGGTATTTACATCAGAAAAATCCGCCGCAATCCAAATTGGCGTATAGCCACCTCCACCGTAACCTACGGAATAATGTCTACGACGCTCTTTTCGATCAGCCCGTTCGGTTTTTGATTTTTGGGAGACTTTTTCCTCGGGGGGGGCGAAAAAGACTACGGTGCTATCAATTTCACCATCCCGGAAGAATTTCACCGGCACTTTATTGCCGTAACGTTGAGAACGAATCAAGCGCACTAGATGATCTTCATAACGCACTTGTACTCCGTCGAACTCCATGATGACATCGCCTTCCAGGATGCCAGCCCTGTCGGCCGGTCCGCCTCGCGTGACCCCGTCCACATAAACACCATAGCAGTATGGGTAGTGCATTTTATAAGCCCGCTCGAAAGTCATTTCATCCAGGTAGACACCTAGCTTGGGGTGTCCCTGATAGTATTCATCGTTGCTCCCGATGTTTACTGTAAGCTTCAGCTTGCCAGCAGCTTCATCACCTTCCAGCTTGGCTTTGATCTTTTTCTTCCCCTGCAACTCATTACCCAGCAGATCAGGGACATCAAAGGTAACCTCATTATCGAGCTCCACCTTTTGCTTTTCCTGGGCCTGAGCGACACCCATCAATTGCCCTCCAAGAAGCAGGGCAGCCATGACCAGAACTTTGCTTTTCATAATTCCTCCTATATGAATTCTTGTTTCCATCTCGTAGAATTCATTCAAGGTATGTGCCGAAGGCTATGACCAATTGCTCGTCGCATAAAAAACAATGTGTTACGCTTTAACCCAAGGCTTGCTGGTCTCAGATTGCCATATATTGGTTATATATTGCAGGGATAAAATGAATATAAAACCGACTCAGTTGAGTTCGGCTAAGAACCGAGGCAGGAGCTGAGCCAGGGTTATTTGTAAATGCTTTCCGGCCACAAGAACCTCTTCATGATTCAGAGGCGTATCTTGAATTCCAGCGGCGTAGTTGGTAAGTCCTGAAATTCCCAACACGCTCATCCCCAGATTGTGAGCCAGAACCGCTTCGTGAATGGTAGACATCCCCACCGCATCAGCACCTAGAAACCGAAAGAAACGAATTTCAGCGGGAGTTTCGTAAGAGGGACCTACCAGCCCCAGGTAAGTGCCCCGACGCACGACATGGCCTTCCCTGGCAGCTAGTCTAATGAAAAGATCACCCAACTGTCTCAGATAGGGTCGCAGGGGTTCCGCTCCCTGCAAGATAGAACGTCCTGTCAAGTTGATCTGTCGATCGATAACCATTAATTCGCCGGGTTTGAACCCGGGATTAATGCAGCCGGCGGCATTTGTTAGAATAAGAGTGTCGGGACCGAACTGCCGCAGCAGCCGGATGGGAGCAGTTATTTGCTCCAAAGAATAACCTTCGTACAGGTGAACCCGGCCGGCGGCAATCAGGACGGCCCGCTGGTCCAGACGTCCCCAAAGGAGCTTGCCTTCATGGCCTGGAACGGTGGAAACGGGAAAATCGGGCAGATCACTGTATGGCACCTCTCTTACGTCAGAAAACTGTTCCACTAATCCACCCAGGCCGGAGCCCAATACTAGTGCTACATCCGCCTGTTCAATACCCCGCGCCTTTGCACGCGCTACCGCATTCTCCAACCACGGCTCCATTATCTTATCCTCCTGAAGGTTCAGCTACGACTTGGGAGATGGCCACCAGCTGTCCGCAGGCAGCTTTGACCTTTCGCCCCCTGCTCCAGCGGATGGTAACTGGGAAGGGGGCTTTACGTAAGTAATGGAAAAAGTACTCCACATCATTTTCGGTGGGGCGCTTGAAATCACCCTCAGTTTCGTTATAAGGGATGAGGTTAAGCTTACAACGTAGGCCCCCCAAAAGCCCGATCAAGCGCCGTGCGTCAGCGGGCGAATCATTTACGCCCCGGAGTAAAACATATTCAAATGTTAATACATCCCGGCGATTATGGGAGAATTCCCGTGCAACGACCAAAAGCTCATCAAGAGGCCAACGCCTGTTTAAAGGCATCAATTTATCCCGCAACTCATCTGTCGTAGCATTCAGACTTATTGCCAATTGATATGGGCGTTGCTCAGCAATGAAGCGGCGAATCCCTGGAACCACTCCTGCAGTGGAGATGGTGATCCGCCGCGCTCCAAGCCCCAGCCCTAATTCCGAATGCAGGATGTCCGCCGCTTTTAGACTGGCTTCATAATTAGCAAAGGGTTCTCCCATTCCCATGAAAACTACCCGATTCACCCGAAATGAAGTCAGCTGCTGGGCTAACAGCACCTGCTGGGCTATTTCCCCCGCCGTCAGGTTACGTTTCAGGCCTAGTTTTCCAGTAGCACAAAAAGCGCATGCCAAAGGACATCCCACCTGGGTTGAGACGCAAACAGTAGCCGAATCGGAATTGGGGATCAACACCGTTTCCACATAGTGACCATCGTTCAGAGAAACCAACAATTTGCGTGTGCGAGTCGGATCATCACCGGTCACCTGCACCAACGATACCGCTTCCGTATATCCGAGAGAGGTCAGTTTTGCTCTCAAGGCCATGGAGAGATTACTGAAACGACTTATATCGGATTCACCTTTTTGCCAGAGCCATTGAAATAGCTGTCGAGCCCTGAAAGGTTGCTCCCCCTGGTCTCGCATCCAGTTTTCCAATTCCTCCAGGGTTAAATCTCTAAAACAGATGGTTTTCAGGGAGGAGATTGCCATAATTAGAAAATAACCCCTTTAGCCTATCTTCCGAAATACAAGTTGCCGCTAGTGGCTAAATCGCACCCATTTAGGCGGGAAAGAAGCTCTATGTCTTTAGTGACCATTCAGCCCGGTTTTTCAATGCAGCTATGGTTTTTCACCCGTATTTCCCCTCTTGCTTTCACCCCTTTCGGCGTCTATTTTCGGGCGCTTTTAGACAAATGGCCAGGTAGCTCAGTCGGTAGAGCAGGGGACTGAAAATCCCTGTGTCGGCAGTTCGATTCTGTCCCTGGCCACCTCAGTGACCCGCCTGGCGCGGGTTTTTCATTTTCGGGCGGCTTCATTTCTTGATAAAAAGTGATGGATACCATAAGGCGATCACCGCTCACAGCGGATTGCTCGATCAAAAATGCATCTAGGCCAAGAACTCGCTAATAGAAAGACTTGTCAGGTGTTATGGTTGCGGCGTTTTAATTAAAGACGTACCTGAGAAACCTCACCGGTATATCGGTGTCAGTGCCGGGTGCCGGAATATTTATGAAGAATTTCTTGCAAAAGAGTATGGGGCGTGCCGTTATCCGGATCCCACTAATCGCCTTACAGTTGATACGTATGCCGTCCAGCACCCCGGGCGCCCAGGCCCCCAATCCATCCAGTCTGTCTATGTACACTTGATGGGCCTGTATCTTGTTTTTGAACAAAGCTTAAGGGGTTCGGAAGCCACTATTGCCATAAGGAGAATTCTGAAACATGCAGGCAAATTCGTATGGCTGGAGCCCCCCGTGCCTAACGGACGTAACACCGTGTGGGATGTGATAAAAGCCCGGGACCTGGAGGAGCATTAGCGATTGGTTGAGAAATGGGCGCGGAATGTATGGCGAACCTGGTCATCCCACCATGGCCTAATACGTGACCTCGTAAACAATTATTTGAAATGAGATAAGATTGTTACCGATCACAGCAACCGCACCTCAAGGGGGTGGCTTTTATATATATGGTTTCTCAAATCAGGGGTGATAAAAAACGGCCAAGGCGGACATAACCTCACGCTCACGGTTGCGGCCCGCTGGTCGGTTCAAGCGACGGCCCTTAACCACCAGGGTACTGGACCCCCCACCGTCCAGATTTAAAGCCTCAACACAATGCAGGTGCAAGAGAATATCGGCCAGCTCTTCCAGACTCACACCCCGGCTTTCGGGCTGCCGCCCATCCACCACCAACAAGATCAATTCTCCCTCTCGGGTGTACCCCACTGCCGTGCGGGGGTGAATTTGAGGAATCTTAGTATCGAAAAACACCTCCTGGTCACTGGTGATGGCCACCTTTCCGTTTTGGATCAATACCGGTCCGGCGCTCACGGCGTCACGTACCGGCCAGTAACGCGCCTGGCCGGTGGGAGCAGCAGGCTGACCGGGGCGATTGGGCCAGGGCTCAGGCCAGGCGAAAACCGAATCGCCACGACTGGAGACCCAAGCAATGTCCACTTCATCCCGATAGGTGAACCCAACCGCGCCTCGAACAACCGGATAATGTTTCAAGCCCCGCCGAACTTTATTTGTGGCCGGATGAATAGTACGACCATCCTGATACAACAGGCCCACATGTCTTGAAGGATTCAGATCCATCCGAAAATAACCGGCGTTCACAACCACTACTGCTCCCAAATCTCGGGCTAACTGGGACGCAGTCTCCCGTCCGTCAGGTTCATCGGAAAATACCACGCGCGTTATCAAGTGCTTGCTCGGTTCATCCACCCGTACGTACCAAGCCCGCAAAGGAACCTCAGGGTTTTTGGCGTAGAAAACGCGTATCCCAGGTGGCAATCCCACGTTGATGGAATCCAAGGGTTCCCAATCGAGGGTAAAGGCTGCAGTTGCCGGTGGATTCTGAACTGCGGGTAAAGAAATACTCAGCTCGGTGTAGGAGCAGGCCGCTAACCATAACAGTAGCAGAACCCCTCGTTGTCTTAGTGTGAATCTAACTCTTCTCATTGTTTCACAATCTTACGGCTATCTTTCTTAGAAGGTTGTAATTTAGCTCATACGCCTTTTTTTACCAGGACAAGCCTGCAACACGGTACTTACATAACTACAAGCTAGTCAAGGAATTGGTATAAATCTCACAATGCTCTGGTTTTAAAGAGCTTACCCCTTGTTAACCTCGTGATTCGCAATATGTTTTTCCCGGTGGTTACCCAAGGGAAATTTGCGATCTTCACAATACCATTAGAACCAACAATCCAACCGGTAGCAAACAAACGAGGAGTACTATGAGAACTGCTATTTCTGCCCTCTTTTTATTTGTTCTTGGAATCGGCATCGGTTTCGGCCAGAATTTTCAGTTGCATTACGACTGGGGAAAGGGACGTCACTTTTTTACCACTACCCTGGAGATGTTTAAGTCCGATGATTACGGCTGGACCTACTGGTTCGTGGACATGGACTACAACACCACCGATCATAAAATGTCCTTGGGATACTGGGAATTGGCTCGCTACTTCAATGTGCCGGGGCTGGCCGGCTGGTCCTGGACGGTTCAATACAATGATGGTGTGGATTTGTACTACGGAAATCTGGGGCAGGTGTGGTTGGCAGGATTAAACTACCAATTAAAACTAGGGAGCTGGACCGTGCCTACGGAATTGTTGTTCCGTAAGGTGGCTGGTAATAAAGGTGTCCAGTGGCAGTGGACTACCGTATGGTTCCAGCGTTTTTTTGGGGATCGTTTGGAACTCAGCGGATTTGCCGATCTCTGGCAAGATCCAGCGGAAGCAGGTGGAAATTTAATCTTCATCTCAGAACCCCAAATCTGGGTCCGGGCGGGAAAACAGCTCTGGATTGGGGGAGAAATCGAGGTTTCACATAATTTCGTTTCCTCTTCATGGGAATTTATGCCTACCACGGGTTTACGCTGGGAGTTCTAGTCTACGTGCAACCTGAAATCAAAGCTCTGGAGCTGGATATCCCCCTGCTCTCGCAGCTTGAGGAAGCGGTCTTCGGAGCCACTTCCCGCAGTCCCTTAGCGGTAAGGAAGATCGGTTCGGCTCCCTTTCTGTTTCTGGTGGCTTATTTGGATGAGCAACCGGTAGGGTTTAAGTTGGGCTATGAAAGACCGTTAGGCGGCAAGTGGTTTTACTCCTGGATTGGTGGAATTATTACGAGGTATCGCCGCCAGGGAATCAGCCAGTTGCTGCTGGAGGAACAACATCGCTGGGCTCGCAGTCAAGGCTATGAATTCTGCTATTTTAAAACCTACGATAGGTTTGCCGGTATGCGCGCCCTGGCGGAAAAAAATGGCTATGAACTAATCGCCCGAAAGGATGAAGCCGGAGAGCAATGCTTCTACTACGCATTAGCTTTGAAAGCCGATAAAGTTTATGAAAAGCTGCCTTTAAACTCGTAAATTATTTAAACTGGGCTGAATTATGGCTAGTCGGCGTTTATATCTGGTTGCATTGGGAGTAGGGTTGCTTTTAGGCCCCATTAAAGCTCAGGTATATGAAGCGCTGTTAGTACCGCCGGATAGTACAACCTCCCCTCCGGCGGTGGACCAGGTTTTCGAGAACGAAATCCAAAACACTCGCCGGGAGGTTGATCTTCTTTCGGAGAAATTGGCGCGGCAGAAAGCACGTCTGGAAGCTCTACAACGTGCCCGCCGAGCTTCTCGGGGAGAATTGGACGAAGCCTCTGCCCAACGTTTACACTCCCTGGAAGAAAAAGTCGATCGTTTGACTAACGTATTAGACAAACTGACTCAAGCCCTCAGCAACCAGCTACCCCCCAAGCCCAAACCACAACCGGAGCCCTCCAAACCTGACCAGAAACCCTCACGGTTAAGCTTATTCACCTGGGAGGATAGTCTGGCGCTTCTGGAACTACAGCAAAAAGAAACTGCAATCCGACGCCAGATCGGAGCTTTGACGCTGGAAATAATTCGACTAACGGACGAAGTGGAACGTCGCAAGCGGCGTCTTCGCCCCTCGTCAGTGATGACCAAAGGTGCTCCCACTCCGGAACCGACCTCGCCACCTGTACTACATCAGGTTTCAGCTGCCGCCATAGACTCCGCCGCGGCTCCTCTACTGGAAAAAGGCCGAAGCATAGAGGAAGCCCGCCTGGAGATAATCAATCACATCCCAGATCAGGTACTGGCTGCTTACCTAAAATCTTTGTCTCCTCAAACACGACATACCCTTTACGAACAGATCGACGAAATTCAGGTCCGGGATAATGTCAGCTACAACCAGGCCCGGCGAATGGCAATATATTTCCACCTTTACGCTCCTTAAGTGATCGAACAACTTACGGTAGTCCAAATTGGGCAACTTTGCTTCGTCCATTATCCGGCGATTCTCCGGTCAGGCTATATCTTTCCACTTCCTTAAACCGGCCGTCTCGTTACTATTGAACTTAAAATGCGGTTTTCTGAACTTGCCAACGGTGTGACTTACATGAAGTTCCGGATACTCATTCTGGCCCCACCTCTATTCATGGTATCCTTGTTGATTGCGAGCTGCAGCCATCTCTCGGAGACCTATTATCAGGAAGGTGACCTGGAAACCGGACGTTTTGCTGAACCGATTCCTCCCCGTCAGAAACCGCGCTCTCCTTATTACGCCGTCGCTCGGGATAAACAGCACCGCCCCCTCCGCATTCGATACTTTAATCGCGAAGGAAAGCTTCAGTTGGAGTGGCATTACGAGTGGAAAGGATCAGTCCTGAAACAACGAACCGACCTGCTATTTTTCCCCAATGGTCGGCGGCGCATGAAGATCATACGCCGATACAAAGGCAAGGCCCTGGAGGAAGTTTCACGCCACTATTATACGCGCACCGGTAACCTTGACCGCATTGAGATATACCGTTATCGGGAGGGCAAAAAACCATATTTGCGCTTGCTGAAAAGCGGTTCGGGACAACTCATTAGCACCACCTACCTCTACTATGATCCCGCCGGCAGGCTCGACAAAACGGTGGAAAACTTCTATTCGGATGGGACCGCCCTTGAAGACATTTGGACCACCGTGTATGACAATTTCGGTAACATTCTTACAGAAGAGCACTACTTGCCCGGGGGACGTCTTATCACTTTATATCGATATACCTACGACCCCGTGTACAACGAACTCACGCAGGAAGAGATCAGAGATGAACGGCAGGGACGCTATGTACTAAGGCGCTATGGTCCCCAGGAATTGTTGCTGGAAGAGGAATATCGCGATAAACAAATGCAATTAATCAAACGCATCAAATATGTATTCGATGCCTATCGTAACCAGTGGGTTGCCAAGCATTACAATGGTCAGGGAGAATTGCAGTGGACTCAGGTTTTACCAGTCAAGCAAATGCCGAAATCACATCTGACGGCAGCCCTGGCTCGCAACAGCTTTCTAAAGGAGATGCCATGAAAAAAATTCTGGTCCCTCTGGCGGACGGTTTCGAAGAGATCGAAGCCGTGACCATTATCGACGTTCTGCGTCGGGCTGGGGGTGAAGTAGTGACTGCCGGCCTGGAAAAACGAAACGTCCATGGTTCGCACCAAATCCATCTGGTTGCCGATACGGTGCTGGCAGAATGCCTTGATCAGAATTGGGACCTAATCGTGTTGCCCGGGGGTGGTGAAGGCGTCAAGCGTTTATTGCAAGATTCACGTCTGAAGGAATTATTGCAGCGGCATAAAGCTGCCGGGAAGCTGACTGGGGCAATTTGTGCCGCTCCGGCCGTTTTGGCAAATGCAGGAGTCCTTCAGGGACGAAAGGTTACCGGTCATCCCACCTGGCGCGAAGCCATAATAGACGCCCAATACTCGGGAGCTGCTGTGGAAGATGCGGAAAAGATAGTTACGGGAAGATCAGCAGGGGCGGCATTAAAATTCGCTTATCTCCTGGTGGAAAAGTTGTTCGGCCCCGAGAAGGTTCGGGAAATCGATCAGGGTATCATCGCCGAGAATTAATGCCACAACCTAAGCGACTGCTCCTTTTTGATATTGATGGCACTCTTCTTTACCCGGGTCCTCTCCCACGCCAATACATGGGTGAAGCTCTCTCCGAGGTAGCCAGCCGGGAAATACGGCTGGAGCTGGCTGATGTATTGGGCAAAACGGATCGTGCCATTCTTAAGTCCGCTCTGCAACAAGCTGGTTTTTCTACCGAACAAATCCCTGGATTAGCCCGGGAAGCTGAACAGCTTTACCTCGAAAAAATGAGAACGAAATATCCTTCGGAAACAGCTTCCCGGAGGCTCCTACCCGGCGTAAGCGAGTTTCTGGAAGCTGCGTCCGAGCAGTATTTGCTGGGGCTGGTAACGGGTAATTTGGAGCCCAATGCCCGGCTGAAACTACAGGCTTTCGGGCTGGAAAAATTTTTCAAGCTGGGGGCATTTGGGGAAGACGGGGAACAAAGGAGTACTCTGGTTAAGCAAGCTCTGGCGAAAAGTGCTCACTGGTTGGACGGCTCTGCCCCAGGCCCTTGTGCTATTCTTTTTGGAGATACGGACTTGGATGTGGCAGCCGCTAAAGCCAATGCTCTGGGGTGTGTTCTGGTACTCAACCCTGCCCAGCCTTTCCGCAGGGAAACAGATTCCGACCTGCCGCAACCAGACCTGGTAATTAAGGATTATCGTGAGAGGGAAAGAATTTTATCCTGGCTAGAGCACTACTTCGGAACGTGTGCTAGACAGCAGATCAGGGACCAGAGGAATCCTAAAAGCAGCGGATAAAACTAACTTTCACTAACCCCGACGTTGTCACATAGATACGCTGATTCGCATTCCGCGGTCGTTATCGAAGCGCGTATTCACGACCGAGTTGTAGATGGAACCAAAGGTGTATGACAGACCAACCATGCTGAAATAGCGATACTGGGTGGCTAATTCTTTCCGTTGGAGTAATACTTCCTCGTAAGATGCTCCGGTTTTGGGTAGAGTCAGCTGATCGTGGATACTGGCGAAATTACCCGCTACCTGGAGCGAGAGTCCTTTAATCAGATGAAAGGAAAGCTGTCCTCCCAGGGAAAAACTGCGCTTGGTGAAATCATGGAAATAATGGGAAAATCCCAGGAAGATCGAGCCCGAGCCCCAGGATTGAGTGAAATCTGAGGATAGCAGTAGTGAGCCCCGTAGCAATAATTCTTCTGTCTTGAAAAATATGGTCTCCTGTAAATAACGATAGAAAGCTTGATCTATAGAATAAGAGACCTTTAGCTGCTGGTGGGTGGCTTCTGAGTACGGGAAAAAGTTATATTCCACGCCCTGTTTGAAGTAAAAATCACTTTCAATATTATCGTAGCTGGAGCTGTAGTAGCCCGTCTTCAACATCCAGGCCCAATGATTACCTAACGAACCCACCACTTTTAGGCTTGTGTTGCGACGATTGCTGTAAGATTTGATGGTAGAGTCTCCATAAGTGAAAGTGTTACCGTTCTCTGATCCGTTAATGGTAAAAACAATCTTCCATTTATCCGTCACCCGCTGAGCTTTTAGCCCTACCCACCAATTGAACGAAGTAGTCGTTTCCTGCCCGTTGGCAAAAAAACCCAAACGGTTAGTGAATATCCAACCCCGCCAGGGATCCGTAACAGCTTGCTGGGTCTGATTCGAACCCTGGGTGGCCGATTCGTACTCTACTTTTAAACGAGGAGCTACATCAGAATGCAGTAGCAGGGGGACTAATCCCAGTCGCAAGTAATGGAGGGTTTGCTTCCGGAGTTCATCGTTAGACTCACCAACCTGAAGGCTAAAATCCAGAGAGTCCCTGTATCCGTCGTACTTACCTCTCCCTAAAAAAACCAGGGTCCATCGCTCACCACCACCCCCTGTTTTGACCTGAGAGAAGAGTACCTGGACATCGGCATCGTGCAAATCACGCACGTGGTTTACATAAGGTATCTCCTCCTGGAAATAGTCCAGATCACAGTTGCGACAGTCAAGGTAGAGGTTTAGGCGTTTCCCGCTGTTAGGGGCAGATTGGGCAGAAAGTGTTCCCCAAGCTGTCATCAACAATGCCAAAGACAAGATGGACCTGACCATGTATTTGTCCTCTGTTTACAAGAATTAATGCCAATGAGCCTCTCCACCCTACACCAAGGTTTTCCTTTTAAACCCTACCCCTTAATTCCGGTTCCAGACCATCAGTTAGAAAGTTCTCATTAGCAACATAGTCCAAGGTATTATCCGTTTTGGGGGCAATAATTTGCCACAGTGGAGAGATTCGCCTTGGTATCTGCAAAAGAAGAGCGGCAACCGAATTTAAAAGGTGGTCAGAGGGAAGATAATAGAGCCCCACTCCTCACTCAGAGTGGACCATCGATGATTAACAACTATTCTCTGCATGCGGAGAGGGAGGGATTCGAACCCCCGGTCCCCGTAAAGGGACAACGGTTTTCAAGACCGCCGCTTTCAACCACTCAGCCACCTCTCCAGTTATCGAAAAGCGTTGGATTTTAATATCTGAAAAACGGAACACAAGCACAGATCGCTAACAGGGGTGTCCCAGTCTCAAATAGAGAGAGGATAAAATTCTCCTAGGTTTCTTAAGCCAACTGGGTTGTACCAGCATGAGACTGCCTTCGCTTTCGATTTGAAGATCCACCATGAGTGCTTAATATTCTTACGGTGACAATGAACAAACCGAATCCATCATAGCAACGACCAATGCTTGAAATAATTCTAGCGCTGATAGGGTTGCTTTTCAGTATCATCCTGGCCGGGGCTGAAATTGCTCTGCTTTCGGCTTCCTCCATTCAGATAGAAGTCTGGCAACGTAAATCCGTACCGCGCGCCGCCCGGGCGCTAAATATTCTCCGCCGCCCGGAGGGATTCCTTATAGCTCTACTAATTGCCATCAACCTGGCACAAGTCACCACCACTTCCTACGCCACGGCTTTTCTGGAACCCTATTTAACCCAGAAATTTTTTCTCTTTTTAGTCATCTCTCTCGTGGTTCTGATCATTGGCGAAATACTTCCCAAAACCATTGTGCGCAACTTTCCCAACCACATGCTATTGGCCAGCGCTACCTTTTTAAGTATTCTGAAAACAATTCTGTCTCCCTTGGTGTGGACTTTGAACTTTTACTTAAAACTCTTCCGGGTGGAACAGGCGACGACCTCTGGAGCCCTGTTGTTGGATCAACGGGAACTGGATATGCTGTTCCGCCCCACGGGGAATCCAGAAGAAAAGCTTTCAGAGGAACGCCAAACCATCGCCCGGATCTTACGATTCCCCAATACCACTGTAGGTGAGATCATGGTACCCCGACCCCAGATAATCGGCATTCCTGAGGGGTCTTCCCTGGAGGATGCGGAAAAGATTTTTCTGGAATCGGGTTTTTCGAAACTCCCCTTATACAAAGGGACATTGGATTCGGTAACGGGCATCGTTTTCCTACATGATCTGTTCACAAATCCCGCTTCGCTGAAGGAAATTGTGCGTCCCGCCTACTTCATTCCGGAATCGAAGCCCGCCCGGGAACTGCTGCGGGAGTTTCAAGAACGACGTATAAGCATCGCTATCGTGGTTGATGAATACGGTGGTACGGCCGGCCTGGTCACCATGGAAGACCTGACTGAAGAGCTGTTTGGCGAATTTACCGACGTCTTCGACGCCGACGCCTCCCCGGTCCAGGTGTTAAAAAACGGTTTACTGATCAAAGGGATGGCTGAGGTGGATTGGCTGAATGAAACCTACGGCCTGAATATTCCTCCCGGGGATTATGAAACCCTGGCCGGTTTCTTTATTTCCCGGCTGGGACACATTCCCCGCAAGAATGAACAACTGTTTACCTCTTCCCACCGCTTGGTAGTTTCCTCGGCCACTGCCACCCGGGTGGAGAAGGTCTTCGCGGAGCCCCGGCAATCATAACACCCGTGCGACGCTGGGACCTCTATCTACTTAAAACCTTGGTGCGCCCTTTCCTGGTAATTCTTATCAGCCTGGTGGGGATTTTCACCATTGCCGATTTCGTGGAAAAGATTGATCGCTTTGTGGACGCCGGAGTCCCGCCGAAGGTAGTTCTGTTATTCTACCTGTACATGCAACCCTATTTCATCGACACCGCTTTGCCAATGAGTCTCCTCCTGGCCACGGTATTCACCATCGGCACCTTAAACAAACGCTTCGAAATCGCTGCCTGCCGCGCGGCCGGAATGAGCCTCTGGCAGACGACCCGGGCCCTGTTAATTCTGGGGATACTGGCAGTTACTTTTCAGTTCCTTTTCGAGAACTTCGTGGTTACCCCGGCCAATCATCGTTACAAAGAGATCATGCGCCGCGTGGTGCGACAAGAAAAAGAACCGGTGCATTACCGAGAAATTCTGCGCCAGGACCTGAACGGAAATATCCTCCTTTTCAAGACCTACGACGCCCAGAAAAAAAAAGGCACCGGGGTGACATTGTTACAGGCTCAGGATTCGGGGTTGTCGCGCCGGTGGGACCTGGAGGAATTATTCTGGGTTGATTCTCTGCAGCAATGGAAATACAGCACCGGAGTTTTACGGACTTTCTCCAGTGCCGGTCAGCTTTCTTTCCAGCAGCTGCCCGGCGATACAATTTTGCCCATGACCCTCACCCCCGACGACCTAGCCCGAAAACCAATCCGACCCGATGAGATGAATATTTTTCAGCTAAAACGCTTCATCGAACGTAAACAGCTATTGGGACTGGACCCCCGGCGCTGGATAGTGAATTACCATTTCAAACTGGCCTTCTTGCTGACCAGTTTCATTACCATTTTATGGGGCATTCCCCTAGCTCTCAAGGGTACCCGAACTTCTCTCAGCTCTGCCGTTGGTAAAAGTATTCTACTGCTGTTTACCTATTACCTGCTCCTGATAGGGGGTAAGAAAATAGGTTATAATGCCGACAGTTATCCGGCGTGCTATGTGTGGTTCGGCGATATCTTTTTGGGAATTACCGGTCTATGGCGTTTTTGGCGGGAAGCAGAAGAATAGCTTGGTTACATCAAAGGAGTGTAGTGGAAATCAACGGTTATAGCTAGGCGTATACCCTTGGCGCTGTTTATACTGTAGCCCCCCAGCGTTCCCAAACCAAAACTCAAATCCGTCCACTGGGTTTTCAGCCCAAACCCCAAACCCATTTCCAATCCATGGGCGCCTCCCCAGACCATGCCTGTCCTTAAAGGGATATGTTTGAAATGGGTGATCTCGACGGCCACTGCTAGGCGCCACTTACGAGCAGCAAAGTAATAATCGTCTAGCCCAGCGGAGAGATCAAAATACCAGGTTAGCTCGGGATTTCCGTGATAGGCGGCACCTACTCGGAATATGGCCGGATAATTCACCACGATGATGCTATCGGAGGCAGGCAAATCCTCCTGGGCAGTGCGGAATAAGCTGTCTACCCCCGCCCCGATAAAAATTCGTTCTACGGTAGCCGAATCGACATTAAAGTAATACATCGTGCGGGCTGTGAACCGTCCTGATTCCTGAGGAATCTGTAACAACTGACGCACCGGATAAAACTTTTCCAACGTTTCGATGCTACGGTTGATATAATTACGCTTCCCAAACACCAGACGGCCTACTAGATTGTTAATTGCTAGGGCGTAGCTCCAACCATTATGTTCCCTGGTGGTTATTCCGATATCCAATCCCACACCATTGCCCCCCACTGCGCGGGTATACCGATAAAAGCCATCGGAAATCAGACCCACTTTTTCAGTGCGAAAGCTGCCACCAGAAGAATCAACCCCGGCATATCCTATTCCAGCCAAATATTTTGTCGTTACCCCTATGTTGAATCCCTCGAAGGGCATGGCGAAAGAAAAAGCGAAGCTTCCGATCAGCAGAATGTCTTGCTTGAATGAAAGGTCGTAATTGCTGTTGATCGGATTGCCAAACAGCAGGACCTTAAAAATACCGTTGGGCAGGGTAGTTTGCTCATATATCTCAAGACCGGAAGTAAAGGCATAGTTTCCCCAGCTGATATTCAGCATAGGAAAGGGCAAGTAAGAAAGCAGCCCGATTTTTACTCCTCCGGAAGGGATCCTTTGTTTTAACAATTCCTTATACGTGTACTGCTGACCGGGCACCAAATCCTCCAGGTTAATGGGTTTCGGATTAGAGGAAAGCCGGGTTTCCGGCGTGCCGGTGAAAAAGAAGGTGTAATCTGCAGGGGAAATAAAATTATTATAAATCGATACGTTTAGCCCCCCCAGATTCCAGGAAAATGGCACCTGGTCACTGAAACCTAAATTAGCCGGGTTAAACCCCACACAGGCATAACCGCGGGAAGCCACCGTGTAGGCTCCCGCCATGGCCACTCCCCGGGCATCCAATTGTACCTGCCCATAAGCCGAAGCCGCAACCAGCAGGCTAATGAGACAACTTCGCATGAACCGGGATATCAAGGATTACTACTCCCACCGCCCGAGATTAAGGGCTCAGAATTCAATATGAACTGGATGTAGGAAACTATGTCCAAACCGATGGAGTTCGTCAACAGGGCCGGATTGGCCGTTTCGTGGAGGGTGAATTTCATGCCAATGTAGTGAGGTTTATCCTCCAGTAGCCATCCCAGCTCGCCGTATGGGCACACGTCATATATGAGGTTTAAGCGGGTACCGGTACTATCCAACTGCAATGAGTACAAACTATCCGGAACTGTTGGGGGGTCAAACCCCTTGGCTGCTAGAGCTTCTTCCACACTGGCAAAAGTTCCTGAATCGGCAATGGCTAATAGGAACGTGTCCAAATAAGCATATCTGTGGTGCTTCAGGGTTCCGACGGAAAAGTCACCTTGGGTGTCATTGAGATTAAAATCGGCTGAGTTTTCGAATGTGGAGATGCCGTTCATGCCGGGTAATACCAAGCCAGTGCTTGAATCCACCGTACCACCCGCTACCCGGATAAGGAAATCTGGGATTACTGGATGCCTGATCAAAGTATCCAGGTTCAGATCTATGGTATCCACCTGACCGTCATCATTCAGGTCGGCGCTCACGAAAACCTTCTTTTCCCGGCGGTTGAAGAAGGGAAAATATTTCAAGTCAGAGACCAACATTTGGATGTCAAAGCCGAGGCCGGTCGTATTCTCAACCGTAGTCACAAGTTTGGAGCTTATTAGCATATCACTGGGATCGGGTACCCCATCCTCACCCACCAACCTGATCTTGGTGGCCGAATCGATGGGCGCCACAGTGGTGAATTGGGGCGACATGAACTCCACTCCACCTTCAGCCACCCCGAAGTAAAATGGAATCTCCAGTCGCCAATGACCCCAAACCTGAGCTCCGGCGGTAATGGAAGATACATCGTTAGGCGCGATGGTAGCTGCTCCTCCCACCGTTACCTTGTCGGGCAACAGTGAGAGTAAATCCAGTAGTCCCTGCCCCGGCTGGAAATGTTGGATTACCCAACTGGAATCTCCGTTAATTTTCTCCACCCCTATTTTACTGACCTGTATGGTAGAAACAGCCGGAGCGCCTTTGGCGCCTGCATCAAAAGTTACCGAATCGGGATCGAACGCCAGCTTGATGGTATCTGTCCCTTTGCTGCCGATGATTTCCAGCCCCAGGCCTGGAGCTACTCCAAATTCATTATTGAGCGTAACGGAGAAGAAAGCATTACCGAAATCCAACCCACCTGCCAAACCGGGTAAACTCAGAGGTTGTTCATCCTGCGAAAGCTGGAATTTCAAGGCGAAATGGCCGGTGAGGTTTTCTATCTGGAAGGCGGTTACATCTACTCCAACCCCCACCTGTAATTCCTGTTGAGTCAAATCCAAATCAGTTACACCCCCAGAGCCAAAGGAAACTTCAGTCTTGATACTCAATGTATCCAGCAACGAAGTATCTGATTTGGTTGAGCGGAGCACATAGCCATTCAACACCAGGGTAGTGTCCAAGGTAGAAGCAGCGGGGATAGAAAAATCAAAAACAGCCGAGGTGGAAGCTGTGGCGCTGGCGAAGAAGTTGAGCATGTGGAGCTTTAAATCGATATCCATCCCCATTTGATCGGTCACGGTAAGGTGTAACCGATTGGTGTCGGGGCTGGTTATCCCATCCTTTAGTTGTGCTGATATAATCTGCACCTGGAAGGTTTGTCCCCCAGAGGTGTCGGTGGTGTTCAAAGGCTGGTTTTGAACAAATGAAGTATCCTGCATCACCACCTGAAGAGATTGGAAACTATCGATGCGTACGCTGAAGGAATAGTGTAGAAAAGGATCTACTCCCGGTGGAAACACTAACGTGTCCTGATTGGTACCGGGAATAGTCCCTTGAAATTCAATAATTAAGCTGTCGTATAATACAACCCCGGCCAGATCAGTAGATCGAATACTGTCTGCCGCCTGGCCGCGCATATAGGGATCAATCACGGTGAAGAAATGTTCATGGATGGGAATCAAATCGCCCCCCTGCTGCCGGGTGTAAACCTTCAGGCCAATATTCTCCAAAGAATTAGGCAGCTGCGAATTAATGATAGATTCAATAGACCCACTTTTGATCTTGATGGATCTGATCTCTTTAATGGGAGTGTTACTGTAAGTGGATGGGGGAGGAATTACAGCTACTGCCTGGCGTAAACGTGGCAATTCCGCTCTAGGCAAATTCACATATTCCGTGTAGGTATATGTTACGCTTGTGTCGTAAACCCCTAATCCCGCCCCGCAGCTGTCTACCAGATTGCCCCCGCTTCCAAGGGGACGAATTATTCGGCCCGTGAAAACTCTCTGATAGCCTGGAAGTTTAACGGTGTCGGTGCGATTTAGATCATTCGGCCCGGAGCCAAACTGGAATTTAATAGTATCAATCTTGATGGAATCCGGCGCCGTACAAGAGGCATAGGGGATGGGAACATGGACATCAGGAATGGCCATTCCTACGTCAGACATGTTCAGAACTGTATCCACTGGACCAATGGCGACGGAGTCCGGCTGCATACCACTGATGGAGATGGGACCGATGCCCACATTAATGGGGGCTTGGGCCGGAACCACGAACAGATTCGGTGGCAGAATTATGGGAGGGATATCATTTTGCAAGCCAATATAAAGTCCACCAGGGTACTGGGCATTAGTATCTGGTTGAAAAATATCGAAAGTTCCATCCCCGTTGGTGTCCACCGAGTCACCGTACAGTTGAATCAGACTATCACTATTGGCCAGACCGTCGAAAAGATAATTTTTGGCCACCAGGGGAATGGTGAGCTCCATCTGCCAGGTAGGAAGCACAAATTTAGAGGGGGGACGCCAGTTACAATACCAGGTTAACGCCCCCAGGAGTATAGGTAATCCCCATTGGATCAGGCGTTTTGGCTGCACAGCTTGGCTCCCTGACGCCCCCGGTGGGCGTTTATCTTTTTAGTAGCGGTAGTAGTCGGGCTTATAGGGCCCTTCTTTGGGAACTTTAAGGTACTCCGCCTGCTCATCGGTTAGTGCGGTGAGGTGGGCTCCTAGCTTGGCTAAATGCAGACGCGCCACTTCCTCATCCAATATTTTGGGCAGCACGTACACCTTTCCCCGTTCGTATTCACCCTTGTTCTGCCATAGGGCGATCTGGGCCAGCACCTGATTGGTAAAAGAAGTGCTCATTACGAAACTGGGGTGTCCGGTAGCGTTACCCAGATTAACCAATCGGCCGCGGGAGAGCAAAACTATGGAATGACCATCAGGAAAAATGAATTTATCTACCTGAGGTTTGATGTTAACCTCTTTGATTTGGGGATCTTCTTCCAGGGCCTTTACATCGATCTCAATGTCGAAGTGCCCGATGTTGCACACAATGGCTTGATCTTTCATGCGGGCCATATGCTCTTTGGTGATGACGTGTTTGTTGCCGGTGGCGGTTACGAAAATATCACCTTCCTCCACGACCTCGTCCATGGTGACTACTTCGTAGCCTTCCATAGCCGCCTGTAAGGCACAGATAGGATCAATTTCGGTAATTTTAACCCGAGCGCCAAACCCCCGCATGGACTGGGCACAACCTTTACCCACATCGCCATACCCGGCTATGACTACCGTCTTGCCGGCTACCATCACGTCGGTTGCCCGCTTGATGCCATCAGCCAATGATTCCCTACACCCATACAGGTTATCAAATTTACTTTTGGTAACGGAATCGTTGACATTGATGGCAGGAAATTTCAGCGTCCCCTCTTCCATCATCTGGTATAACCGATGTACGCCAGTGGTGGTCTCCTCAGAAACACCTTTGATCTGATCCCACAATTCGGGATGATCACGATGTACTACCAATGTCAGATCACCACCGTCATCCAACAACAGATTGGGACCTTTACCGTCAGGCCATTTCAAGGTTTGTTCGATGCACCACCAATATTCCTCTTCCGTTTCACCTTTCCAGGCGAAAACCGGTATGCCGCGAGCAGCCAAAGCAGCGGCGGCATGGTCTTGAGTGGAAAAAATATTGCAGCTTGACCACCGCACTTCGGCTCCTAATTCCACCAGCGTTTCCACTAGTACCGCAGTTTGGATAGTCATATGGATACAGCCTGAAATGCGGGCTCCTTTGAGGGGCTTCTGGGGACCATACTTTTCCCGCAAGGCCATCAAACCCGGCATTTCCACTTCGGCCATTTCTATTTCTTTACGACCGAAATCAGCCAATCCAATATCTTTTACCTTATAATCCGGCTGGGTGTCGGTTGTTGATTTTACATCTTTTGCAGTCATCAAATCCTGCATTGCCATCACCCTTTCTGCAGATATTGCTTAATATCATTAATTCTGTCGGTCTTTTCCCAAGTAAAACCCGGGCGGCCGAAATGACCATAAGCCGCGGTTTTTGTGTAAATTGGCCGCCTGAGTTCCAGAGTTTGTATGATTTCCTTGGGTTTTAACGGGAATAAATCCCGCACCATGCGGGACAGTTTATCGTCGTCCACTTTGCCAGTACCGTGGGTATCGACCATTACCGAAATCGGTTCAGCTACACCGATTGCGTATGCCAACTGCACGGTACAGCGCCGTGCCACCCCTGAGGCCACAATATTCTTGGCAATATATCTAGCCATGTAGGAAGCCGAACGATCCACTTTGGTTGGATCCTTTCCGGAGAAGGCGCCTCCACCGGAAGGAGCCGAACCACCATAAGTGTCTACAATCACCTTGCGGCCGGTTAATCCGGTATCCCCCATGGGGCCTCCGACTACAAAGCGGCCGGTGGGGTTGACGTATAATTGCAGCTTGTTATAGTCCACCAACTCCGCTGGCAGGACAGGTTTGATAACCTGTTCCAGGATATCGGCTGGCATTTCATGTTTGACGTCCACACCTTCTTCATGCTGATTGGAGATTACAATGGTGGTGATTTTTTCTGGCCGTCGCGTTTTAGAGTTGTACTGGACCGTCACCTGAGTCTTACCATCAGGCCGCAGGTAAGGCAGAATACCCTCTTTCCGAACTTTAGCAAGTCGCGCTGCTAGCTTGTGGGCCATCAGAATGGGGAGTGGCATCAACTCTGGAGTTTCATCCACAGCATACCCAAACATCATGCCCTGGTCCCCGGCTCCCATTTCATGTCTGTTGTTTTCATTAACCCCCATGGCAATGTCAGGCGATTGCCGATCGATGGTGATGATAACGCTGCAAGTATTGTAGTCAAACCCCATGGAAGCATCGGTATAACCAATACGTTTGATTACACCGCGGACGATACGGGGAATATCGGCATAACATTCGGTGGTTATTTCACCACCCACCAGTACCAACCCGGTGGTTACGAAGGTTTCGCAAGCCACCCGGCAATCGGGGTCCTTGCCAATAATCTCGTCCAGAATGGCATCGGAAATCTGGTCAGCAATTTTATCGGGATGTCCCTCTGTAACCGATTCCGAAGAGAACAAAAACGCCATATCAAGAGATCCTTTCTTTTTACACTACCACTACAGCACTTTCACGTGCTTGGAAATTTGCAACCGATAAAATCATTCTATCAATAAAACTCTAGTTGCGAAAAATCACCCAGACTCAGTACTCGGGGGCGCCCCTGGGCTAAAGCATTCTCCCCAATGAGCGAATCTGCCAGGACCAGGCCACTGATGCGGGCGTTTTTCCCTACCACCGAGTTGCGTAGTACCGTGTCTTTCACTTGGGCACCTTTGTCTATTGTGACGTTGGGGCCTATGATACTATTCTCGACTTGGGCTTCAGGATGAATAAAAACTGGAGGATGCACCACGTAATTGTGCCCGTTACGACCGTTATGGGTGCGTTGCAGCAGGAAAGCATGGGATTCCAGCAAAGATTCCTTAGTACCGCAATCGTACCAGCCCTGTAAGCGGTGAATTTTAAATTCTTCACCAGTTTCAATTAAGCGCCCCAAAGCATCGGTGAGCTGATATTCACCCTTGGTGGTGATATCGTGCTCTATCAGATACTCGATGGCTTGTTTCAAAAGCCGCTGGCTTCGAAGGTAATAAATTCCAGCTAGAATTAGATTTGATTTAGGTTGGGACGGTTTTTCCACTACCCGCACCACTCGATCGTCTTCCAGTTCTACGATACCGAAACGCTCTGGATCCGGAACGGGATAAACTCCCACAACGTTATTACCAGGTTGGACAAATTTACTGAAATCCACGTCCACTACTGTATCGCCCAGCACGATGAGTACTGGGTCATCAACATCTTCCAAGCCCTGCAATACCGCATGCCCCAAACCCAGGCGTTTCTTTTGGAAAGGAAAGTGGGGATTTAAGTGGGAGTAAGTTTCCTTTACATATCTTTCCACTACTTCGTTACGATATCCCACTACGATCTCCAAACGGTCCACCCCGGCATTGGCAATGGCGTCGATTACATGCCCGATTAAGGGCTTACCGGCTAGATTCAACATTACCTTGGGAACGCTCAGGGTATGTGGCCGCAACCGTTTGCCAAAACCAGCTGCTGGTATTATGGCCTTCACTTTTTCTTGCTCCCCCCAAACATATCGACGGTAACATTTACATGCTTCAAATAACGACCTGGATTTTTACGTATATCCTCAACCAGCCCTTGGATGTCGTTTACCACGGCTTCCAGCTGAGCATACAGGCTATCCGATTGGGATAGGCGTCCCAGCGAGGAATTAGGATCCTTCAACTGTTGGCTGAAAACGGCCAAATTACGACCGGCTTCATCCAAATTCTTGACCGCTTTAGCGAAACGCCCCTTATTTTCAGCAAGTAACCCTTGCAAATCGCGGGTAATGGTTTGCAGGTTATCGATGATCCCACTCACCTTCTCTTTCTCGCCGGTGAGGAAAGAATGCGATTCCTGGAGCGTTTGACGAAGAGCAACCAGGGAGGGTTTCACTTCCTCGTCCAGTAGCTTTTCCACTCGCTCCGTCGTACGCCGGACGCCTTGTAAATCGGCCGGAATCTCCTTATCCAAAAGGCGATTCACCTTGGTGAAAGTTATATCCAGAGTTTTAACCAGCCGCTGGATACTGGTGGCAATGCCTCCGACTGTTTCGAACAAATCCTCAATGCCCCCGGCAAAGGTGCCGCGGAAAAGGCCCATTTCCGGTAAAGGCATCCCACTAATCCCGGGGTTGATTTCTATTTTTTTGCTCCCCAGTAATTGTTGATTAGAGATAATTGCACTGGCGTCAGTGTATAACTGGATATCCTTATCAACGGCAATAATCACATCCACCGAATCTTTGCGGACAATGAAATCGGACACTACTCCCTTAGGGACCCCTGAAACGGTGACCGGATCACCTTCTTGTAACCCACTGGCGCGACCAAAACGTACTACATAGTAACGACGGGTGGAGAAGAGGTGATATTTATTAGCCCACATAACGCCGGCAATTGTCAACAAAATGATAATCAAAGAAACAGTGCCGACGATTAGTTCTAACTTACGTTCTTCAGGGCGTAGCATAAAATTTAATCAGCCTCTTAGTTTGGCTTTGTACCGTTCAACCTGACGTTCGACTTTTTTCACCACAAAATCCACCGATTTAGTGAGCTCTTCGGTTGTCTCCCGAGCCGATAGCTTATCACCCGGGACACTGACTATAACTTCTGCCATATAACTATTTTTTATTTTTTCCACAATCACTTTACAATCCAGAATCCGATCGTAAAGCTTCTGTAGTCGCATAACCTCTTTCTCTATGTATTCACGGGTACGATCTCCAATAGTGAAATGGCGTGCAATGATTTCTACTCTCATAGGCGACTCCTCCATGTTTTGATCCCAGTGGGGGTTATCGGAAACTATTGTCTGAGCCCGAGGATGGGCTTGATCGTAAATCCGGCGCAACCTATCGATGCGAACATGAGTGTATATCTGAGTGGTGGATAAGTTGGCATGGCCCAATAAATCTTTTACCGCCATCAGGTCCGCACCACGGCTCATTAAATGGGTGGCGAAAGTATGGCGCAGCACATGAGGTGACACTTTGGCCAGATCTGCCACGGCTCGGATAGCCCGTTTAACGCGCAACCGAATACTGTCAGCAGTAAGGGCTTTACCAGTTCGGCTCAAAAATAACGGCGTGTCGGGGTATGCCAGTCCAGGAAACAAGTCATCACGCAGATTGAAATAAGTCTCCAAAGCTTCCCTCGCATATTCGCCAAACGGCAAAATCCGTTCCTTGTTCCCTTTACCCACTACCCGCACTCGTCGTCGACGCAAATCCACATCCTTCCGAGATAAGCCAGCCAGCTCCGACACCCGCATCCCCGTGGCATAGAACAGCTCGATCATGGCCGCATCCCGCTTTCCCAAGAAGCTTGAGTCCTGTTGCAAATGATCTAACAGCTTGTGTATTTGAGTCTCGGACAGGAAACCGGGAACACTGCGGGGCAATTTGGGGGTTTGAACATATCGGGCCACGTTCAACGGAACCCATCCTCTACGATGCATGTAGCGGAAGAATGATTTCAATGCCGCCAATTTCCGAGCCATGGAACGCGGTTTCAATCCCTGCTGCCGTAACTCTCCCAAAAAGGCCCGCATTATGTGTCGCTGAATCAGGGGGGGATTGTCCAAAGCCTGAGGGACCACTTTTTCCAGCCAGGAGGAAAATTGTTCCAGATCAATCCGGTATCCCCGCACCGTCGCCGGGGAGTAACGTTTTTCATCCTTCAAATAATCCAAATAGCTCTGAATGTGACTATATAGACGGTTCACGATGTAGCTCATCTAAGACTTGCTGAAAATCTGCTGGTAACGGTGCCTCTACCGTCAGACGCTTAGAGCTTATGGGGTGAATAAACGTCAACCGGCGGGCATGCAAAGCCTGTCGGTTGATAAGTTCCAGTAGGTGAGCGGCCCGTCGGCGATGGGCAGGAGGTAAACTTCCCAACCGAGTGTTACGACCACCATAAAAAGGATCCCCAAAAACTGGGTGCCCCACATGTGATAAATGCACCCTGATCTGGTGGGTACGGCCGGTCTCCAGTTGAAGCTGCAAAAGGGTCAGAAAATCGAACCGTTCCAAAACCTTGAATCGCGTGCGAGAGGGACGCCCTTGGGGAATGACTGCAAATTTTTTGCGGTTTCGGGGATGGCGACCAATGGGTAAATCGATAAGTCCCTCATCTTCAGAAAAAAGCCCCCAAACCAAGGCCAGATATTCCTTCTCTATACGCCGGTGAGTAAACTGACTCCGTAACCCGGCATGAACCCGATTGTCTTTGGCGGTAATCATGACCCCCGAGGTATCCTTATCCAATCGATGCACAATTCCAGGACGAAGTGGGCCGTTTTTATTGGACAAGTGCTCACAATGGTACACCAGAGCATTAACCAGGGTGTGAGTAGCATTCCCTGCGCCCGGATGAACTATGAGCCCCGGTGGTTTATTAATCACCAATAGGTAGGGGTCCTCGTAAAGAATGTCTAGGGGAATCTTTTCTCCGTAAATTACTGGTTCGTAGGGTGGGTCATACTTAACTACTATTTCCTGGTTGGGGCGCACTAAGTAGCTGGCTTTTACCGGCTGACCATCTACGGTTACCAGACCATTTTTCAATAACTTTTGGAGTTGATTGCGGGAAATTTGAGCCGGCAGACGAGCAGCTAAAAATTTGTCAATCCGCACCGGAGTTTGGAATCTTGGCACTTGTATCTGATATACCTCCGTTCGTCCCGGAGGGAAAGCAATATCGGCATCCGGTTGTAACGGAATCAGGGGTTTATCTTTGATGTAATTCACCAATTAGTTTGGGGGAAATATACTCCATAAAACAGTTAAAAGACAAACTCAACCGGGGAGCTGAATTTATCTTTCCGTGGGAATAGTCGCTGCCGATGTGTGTTTGCGTTCTGAAAGTAAGAATATTACGTACAGCACCAGACCGATGGTGATAGCACTGTCGGCGATGTTGAAAGTGGGCCATCTGGTAAAAAACAAATTGTCCGGCCAGTCGAAGCTGATGAAATCCACCACATAACCGCGGATTAAACGCTCTCCCAGGTTCCCTAAGGCTCCCCCCAAGATCAATGCCATGGATACACTGGGTAACACTCTCTGGTGCGCGTAGTACCATAGATTCGTGAGGATTAATATCGTAGCAATTAAGGCAAAAAAGTTGACCCAGCTCATTTTAAAGAAAGAAAGACTGAAGGCCATGTTGAAATTCTCGGCATACTCCAACCGCACCAAAGTCCAATCCGGCGGCCATGGCCCCTGGCCTTTCAGGTAAATCTGGGCCAGCTGTTTGGTCCAGATATCCAATCCCAATACACCCAGACTTATTAAAAAATAGCGACTAAAATGCTTAATGGCGCTTAACTCCAACTTTAC
Organism: uncultured Lentisphaeria bacterium; assembly: GCA_964469505.1. Classification (GTDB taxonomy): domain Bacteria; phylum Fidelibacterota; class UBA8477; order UBA8477; family JABMPR01; genus CAYXZO01. Next base: position 45,225 of record CAYXZO010000004.1, read on the forward strand.
AAGAATGCCCCCTGAGTTTGAATGAGGCCTGAGGCAAGTCGCCTACCTCATCGAAATGCCAAGCCACAGCCAAGATTTCACGACTGATGGCATCCTTATGTTCCTCCAGGGCCTGCCGCAATTCATCGTTAGTATCAACCACAATCTCTATCCGGTCAGCTACATCAAACCCCGTTTCTTTGCGCAGGTTTTGTACCTGTCGGATAAAATCCCGGGCCATACCCTCCCGGATTAGTTCTGGTGTTAGCGTGGTGTCCAATATTACTAAAGCAGGACCTTCGGTAATCACCTTACGATTTTCCGGGTCCTCGATTTCCACCAGCACTTCATCTGGAGACAGTTCAAAGGATTGTTCACCGTCGCTCAACACAAGGGATTCCCCGGCAGCTACTTTTTGGGCTACCTCCTGCGGGTTCATTTGAGCCAGAAGCTGCCGGATGGTTTTCAAACCCGCTCCATATTTACGCCCCAGAACGGGAGCATTGGGTAATATTCTGTAGTTAATCAGACCAGCAGCTGAATCTAAAATCTCCAGTTTTTTGATGTTTAATTCTTCACAGATTTCATCCGCCATTTCTTTGACAAATTGCCGGTCTTGCGCATCCTCCCAGTAGACGGCTAATTGCGAAAGGGGTTGCCTTACTTTCAGGTTGGCTTTATTCCGGGCTGCACGCCCCAGAGACACGGTTTTGATGGTCACTTCCATTTTGCGTAACAAAGCTGTATCCAAAGGTGCAGAGCTGGGCTCGGGGAAACGGCAATGGTGAACGCTTTCCGGAGCTTCCGGGTCCAGTGAAACCACCAAGTTCTGGTACATTTCTTCCGTGAGAAAGGGAATCACTGGCGCCAATAGCTTGATTAAAGTCACCAGTGTTTGATAAAGGGTGGCGTAAGCCGCTTGCTTATCCGCATCGTCGGAGCTTTTCCAAAAGCGACGGCGGGAGCGGCGCACGTACCAGTTGGACAAGTCGTCAAGGAAACGCTCAGCTCTACGGATGAAGCGATCAACCTGGTAATCATCGTAGGCTTTGCGGGCGATCCGGACCAATTCTTCCAACCTTACCAACAGCCAGCGATCCAGCTCCGAATAGGCTTCTTCGGCAGGCTTCTTATCGGGCGTGAATTTGTCCAAACGGGCGTAGGTAACAAAAAAGGAGTAGGTATTCCACAGAGTCAATAGCTTACGTCTGATTTCCGTGGCTGCTTCATAACCGAAATGAAGGTTATTAACTGGCACCTGACGGGCGTACATCCAGCGCATCACATCCACACCCATTTTCTCCGCTGCATCATCGAACCAGATAGCATTCCCAGCGGATTTATGCATGTCACGGCCATGTTCATCTTTGACCAGGGCATAGCCCATAATGACTTTGGTGGGGGGCCGGTTTTCCATCACGGTGCTCATGGCCAGGATGGCGTAAAACCAATTCCGGAACTGACCTGGTAAGGATTCTACGATAAAATCAGCCGGGAACCATTTCTCCCAATACTCTTTGTCTTCCAGATAGTGTAGTGTGGAATAAGGTACGATGCCGGCATCCAACCAGGGATTACCCACATCTTTGATGCGCTCTACCGGCTTGCCGCATTTGGAACAGGCAATTCGGACTCCATCGATCCAGGGACGGTGGGGAGTGTGACCTTCGAATCGCTCCCATCCCGAAACAGCTCTGGCTTTTAACTCCTCCTTGCTGCCCACGACATTCAGTTGCCCGCAATGGGGACACGGATATATGGGTAAGGCCAATCCCCAGTAACGTTTTTTGGAGATCATCCAGTCACCCATATTGCGCAACCAGTCCAATTCCCGCTCCAGTCCGTAATCGGGAATCCAGCGGATCTGGCGCGCCACCTCCATGATCGCTTCCCGTAGGGGTTCCATGGAGATGAACCACTCATCCACCAGGCGGAAGACCAGCTCGGTCCCGTGCCGCCAACAGGTGGGATAGCGGTGAACGATTTTCTCTTTTTTGTAAAGAAAACCTTTCTGCTTCAAATTCTGAATAATATCCGGCCCCACATCGCTGACCTTACGACCAGTCCATTCGCCGTAACCATCTAAATAGACTCCGAATTCGTCGATGGGACTTAATACCGGGAAACCATCCCGGCGGGAGAGCTCAAAGTCTTCTCTACCACATCCAGGAGCGATGTGGACGATACCGGTTCCTTCTTCTTCACTAACTTCTTCCCACGGAATGACCTTGTGTTCGACTCCCTGTTGAATGGGCAGCTCATCGAAAGGACCGGTATAGGGACGGCCCAACAAGTCCTTCCCGGCCAGCTTGGCTACAACTTCATAATCTCCCTGAAGAATCTCCCGGCGGGCTTCCAGGAGGTAAAAGATTCTGCTATTCTGCCGGACCTTCAAATATGTCAGATCCGGATGGACGGCAGCCATGACGTTGGAAGAAAGTGTCCAGGGAGTAGTGGTCCAGATCAGTAGATAGGCATCTTTTTCATCTTTGAGGGGTAGTTGAAGATAAACGGAGGTATGGGTCAGTTCTTTATACCCCTCAGTGGCGATTTCATGTTCCGAGAGGGCCGCGCCACATCGGGGGCACCAGGGCATAACATCATGGCCCTGGTAAATGAGGCCCTGGTTATGGAGTTTTTTCAGAAAGGCCCAGATGGCATAATTATTCTCCTCGGACATGGTGTAGTATGAATTATCCCAGTCCATCCAATATCCGAGGCGAATGGATTGCTTAGTCTGTATGGCGGAATATTTCCGGACCCGGGCTTTACAAAGTTCAACAAAACGCTCCACGCCGAGTTTTTCGATGTCGGTTTTGGACTTGAAACCCAGCTCTTTCTCAACTTCAACCTCCACCCATAGGCCCTGGCAGTCGAATCCGTTTTGATACCGTAAATGCTGTCCCAGCATGGCGTGATAGCGTTGGTATAAATCCTTGTAGGTCCGCCCCCAAGCATGGTGAACCCCCATTGGGTTATTAGCCGTAATAGGACCATCTAAAAAAGACCAGCGGGGGCCGTTTTTATTTAATTCCCGTAGTTTGTTGAAAGTGTCCCGTTTTTCCCAGAAATCCAGAATCTTATGTTCCAGGGCAACAAAATCCACCTTAGGTGCTACTGGTTCCATGCGCTTTATATCCTGATTTTAGATGTGAATAGTACTGTAATTGGAAGCCTGTATTCCACTGCCGGATAACCGTCTTAGCTCACTCCTTGCGGCGGAAGCATGTTCTAACCTTGAGGAAATTGGCCGACCGTATCTCAAATGCTCTTCAATCAAAATTAAACTCAGGGTTTTTTGCACTTTTCCTTGACAGCTTTCAGGCATTAGCGGCAATCTCAAATCCCAGGGCAAGTGTTGATAAAAAAATGATTTTCCAACTACTTATCCTCTCTCGAAAAAGCCGCCGAATATAACCCGTGCCCCGCTTACAAGTCAACTTTACTGGATGAAATGTCATCTATACAAAAAAGCCCCCTCACAATCAGGCAATAGCGGCTTGCGAGGGGGCAAAATTCGTTTTCAGTGATACGATTACTTCTCGGGTATTTCCAGAACTACGAAGAAGGTATTATCATCCTTTTTCATCAAAAACAAGATTGACTCACCGGGCTCCGCTTTGCGTAATGCTTTGCGGTAATCGGCTAAATTCTTTATGGGCCGCAAATGTTTTACATCGGGTCCCATTTTTTGGATAATAGTACCGGGCTGAATCCCCTTCTGAAAAGCCGGGCTACCAAATTCTACTTCAGTTATAATTACCCCCTCAGTATCCTCGTCGTAGCCATACTCCTGGGCCAATTGAGGGGTTATAGTTTTTACCGTCAGCCCCAAATCGTTCCCCACACTTTCCGGGGCTGAAGCGGCAGCATATTCTTCCGGGAGTTCAGCTAATTTCACTTTGAGAGTTTTCTCTTCCCCGTCACGGATAACTTTAACTTTGAATTTTTCACCCGGACGACGGCTGGAAACCAGCATGCGGAGTTGATGGGCGTCTTTGATACCCCAGGAACCAAAGCGGATGATTACATCGCCCACTTTGAACCCGGCTTTCTCGGCGGGACTATCCTCTACCACCTTGCCTACCAAGGCACCTTCGGCACGATCCAATCCCAATGTTTTGGCCATTGACGGATCGATTTCTTGGATCAAAACACCTAACCAGGCTCGGGTCACACGGCCGCTGGATTTTAAGTCGGCGATAATCCGTTTGACTAAATTCACCGGAATAGCAAAACCAATTCCCTGATAACCCCCGCTGCGGGAAGCAATCGCAGTGTTAATGCCCACCAATTCGCCATCCAGATTAACCAAAGCTCCACCGGAGTTTCCAGGATTAATGGCCGCGTCGGTTTGAATGAAATCCTCATAATCCAGCAGACCGACGGAGGAGCGGCCTTTCGCGCTCACAATACCCTGAGTGATGGTATTCGACAGGTTGCCTGAGAACGGACTGCCGATTGCCAGAACCCATTCGCCTACCTGCAACTTGTCGGAATCACCTAACTTGATGGGTCGCAAACCATCAGCCTCGATTTTAATCAAAGCTACATCGGTTTTCGGATCGGTGCCGATGAGTTTGGCTTTGAACTCGCGTTTATCGTACAGTTTGACATTAATGTCATCGGATTGCTCCACCACGTGATTATTGGTTACGATGTACCCATCTTCGCTGATGATCACTCCTGACCCCAACACAGTACTGTGTAGAACTTGATCATGACCGGGATAGTCGAAGAAAGGAGACCAGTAAAATGGGAAAAACTGATCGAAGGGGGTCTTATTCTTAAAATGGAACTTCCGCTTGATGGTACGTTCAGTTGTTATGGTAACTACCGAAGGAGCAACTGTTTTGGATATTTTAGCGAATGCGGCACTGAGTGATTTAGCAACAGCCAGATCATCGGCCAAAAGATTTGAGGTATAAACTGCAAACAGTATGACAGACAATATGACCGTGCGGATACTTCTCATTTCACTACTCCATTTTTGTTTTTTTGAAAACCGTTGCATACCATGCATTTTTTAAATGCAGAGTTCAGGTTGGTAGTTCCCCCAATTATTTGAAAAAATTTCATATCGCTTGGTAGAATTCATCAATTTCCGTAAATCGCAACGGCAAGACAGAAAGGCTTACGGGCCAGAACTATATTACCAATAATGTTAACGTTGAGGTTTAAGAAGCGGTTTATTTGAATAGAGCTTTAATAGAACCCCAGGTGTGTCGTACACCTGAAATACGCGACTCAATTTTGATGGTCTCTGAATAGCTCAACGCTCCACCCGCTAGGTGGAAAACCAGGCGATAGTAGTAAACCCGACCGGTGGTTTTAGCAAATACTGAATCATCTATATAAGTGTAACCAGTTCCGGCACCCTGGGCTTCCAAGTAACCTATATCTTGAAAAATATGGCCATCAGTACTGCGTTGAATTCCATAACCTTCCAGCCCTGTCTCGTCAACACTAGTCCACGTGAGAATTATTCGGGCGGCATCCGAGTAGCCGGACAGGTCCCTAATACTGGGTGCAGCCCATAGCTGAAAGGCTGCTAGCAAGCTTGAGATAATGATTACAATAACTCGTCTCACGGTTTATTAAGGTAAAAATAATATTCTCAAAGACCAGATTTTTCCCAATCCCTTGATATGCCGCACAAAAAGCACGGGGGGCTGAAACAGCCCCCCGTGCTAATGCCAGGTCGAAATAACCGTTACAGTTACTTCAGGAACAACATCTTCATCGTCTTAGTGTAACCTTTGGTTTCCAAACGATAGAAATATACACCCGAAGATACCGGTCGACCATTGGTAGAACGACCGTTCCAGACAATATGGTAGCGACCAGGCTGTTGTTCCTGATTCACCAATACTGCCACTGCTTGACCTAACAGGTTGTAGATTGTTAGCCTGACCTGGGAAGCTTCCGGTAGATCATAGACAATCTGCGTCTGAGGATTGAACGGGTTCGGGAAGTTCTGGTACAGAGCGTACTGCTCGGGGATGAAGCGGTTATCGGTCGCCACCAGAATACTATCATCAATCCAGAAGTACCATGGGCCATTCGTTGACCAGGTAGTATCTACACCATCAGTCGCAAATACATTCCAGGTTCCAGCAGCGTGCGTCAGGTTGGCATTGGCCATAGCGTCATGAACATCGCGATAAGTGATATCTGCCACGACCGTAGTATCAGTGGCCGCCGGGGGGTGAATTACCACGTTCCCTAAGACGGCGGCAAGGTCCCCGCTGAAGACGATACCGTAGTTTACCGCATCACCATCCAGATCTTCGGCAACATGCCACTCGAATACGACCCAGTTAGAATCCAGATCAGTGTTGGTGGTAATCACTGTGCTGGTACTATCCCGCGGACCATTGAGAGAGAAAGGCGCAGGAGGTGTATTCAGAATAGTCATACTCACCGGGATATTTACATCGCCCAGCTCACTGTGAACCATAATCAGACCTTCATAAGTATCAGCAGGTAATGCATCCGCGTCCAAAGTGTAATGAACGGTGTCAACTCCACCAGGTTCAACGATGCCTTCCAGAGTGTCGTCGATTGTCAGCCAGTGCTGTGGTTCATAGATAAAGACATTATCGATGGCCCAACCGGATGCCCAATGACCCGCATCATCTGCATGAAAACCAACTAAAACATTGGGCTGGCCAGCATAGGCAGAAAGATCCACGAATACCGGTACCCAATCATCGGCTGGCTCGAGATACATGAGCACATCCCAGGTGGCACCGCTATCGGTAGAGACTTCAACCGAAGCAAGTTGGCTCCAGGATCCATCGTAATAGCTGTCGAAATGCATATGGACTTCGCTGAATTCGGTCAGATCCAGCGAGGGGGTGATCAGATAGTCCACAGAGCCGTCAGCCCCCGAACCAGCGGCATCATCGTTACTATAGGCATAGCAGCCATCGTGATCAGGTATTGTGAAGGACGAGCTAGATCCATTGTCTCCTACCTGCCATCCAACAGAATTGGAAACAGTAGTCCATCCAGCAGGTAGGGTACAGCGGTTGAAATCCTCGAAGAGCACGGAGGTAAGCTGATAGTAACCTCGTCCTAGGTGATAGCGTAGCGGCAGCTCACCCGGGTTGGAAATGGTAAAGAAGTCAGTGAAAATCTCTCCCCGTTGCAGGGTTTGAGAAATCGATTCCACACTAACTTCTATCTGTGGTCCATTACCCACCCTGAAATTATCCAGGTAGAATCCCGGATGAGCAACGGATCCATCAGATTGTAGTATCAAAGCGATGCGAGCGTAATCACTTGCTGCATAAGGCTCCATCAAGACATCGTGACCCACCATCCAACCATCTGACATACCTGTCCAGGTAGTAATGATATCGAAGATACCATCATTATCCTCGTCCACAGCAGAGTAAGCGAAATCCCAACCTTCTTCCAGATCATACCATATGGCTCCACCCATAGCCGGGTTAGTCATGCCAGCCAAGTTGAAGGGTGGAGTGATGAGCCAGTCATCAGCATTGTTCTCGTAGTTAGTATCAAGAGCAGTGGCCCAGACGTTGCTACCGCTGTAGGCCGAATCGGGACCGAAGGTGGGAACTCCCCATTCCCAGGAACCAGAGCCTTGTAAGCCACCATCATCAGCTTCAAAGTCAGAGAACATGCCTCCCATAGCCGCCATGGGCGTAGCAACAGCTACGTTGGAGAAATCACTTACATGTACGCTGTCATATACCGCCTGTACTTTATAGTAGTAAGTCTGATCATTGACAACGCTCAGATCGGTATAGGCATGATCAATCAAGCCAGAATCAACCTGGACGTAATTGGAGTCGTCAGTGCTACGCCACACAATATAAGTGCCATTAAAGCGTTGCAGCTGAGAGACATGGATGTCGGGTACCACCAAGCTTCCGGCAATTTGATCTCCCACCCGCAAGTGGGGGAAGCCTTTCAAGCGTCTGTCAGCGGCAGTGCGTATAATGGCCGCATCTGTGGCCAGACGGACATTTTGATATGGATTAGCATCAGCCCGCAATTCTAGTCGGGTATTGCCCCGGCTTACGTAGGCCCGGATCATGTAATCCTCACCACTCCAATCAAGACTCCAGGCCGAATCGGGATTGGTAGTGTACCAGGAGGTGGTAGTTCCTGGACTATCATCACGGGCCAGGAAAGGACCATAATAACTGCCTTCGGGCCATTTGACTACTACCCAGAAATCCTGTGTTTGCATCTGCAGATCCGGGTTAAAGAACATCCATTCCAGATTGCTATTGGGAACAGGAACATCGGCTACATCGAAGAGCGGATTTGTCAGATCGGGCATCCCGTTAGCATCGCTGGGCACTACTGCAATCTGTTGCCAGGTGCTATCTCCACCGTAAGCGCTACCATTCTGGGTAAACAAGCTGAAATCGGTAAGGGTATATGGCGGCGGGAAAGGACAAGTGAAATGTACCGCCATATAGTCTTCCGGACCGGCGGTGAATTGCACCATTACTAGCCAGGCTGCAATTCCGTCGTCATAGGCGATCTCGCCTTGTGGGAAAGGCATCCTCCAATAGAGGTCCACGCTACCATCCCAGGCAACTGCCCGCAAACCACGCGGCGGCGGGTAAATGCCAACGGGCATGGCACAAGCCGGGTCTGAGCCTCCCGATTCAGTGGAATCGGGCAGAATCTGAGTCACATAGTAACAATACTCAACGCCGTTTTCCACATCGGCATCGACGTATTCACCATGAAGGTCCAGCCCTACCGGGGCCAATCCTTCCGCAATCAATACACTATCCCGGTATACGTTATACGCTGGGATATACTCCGGCGGTTGAATGGTGAAGACCGTTTCGGCATAGTTGTTTTCTTCGTCAGACTCATCCTCAGAATCCCAGTAATCCACCTGCAAGCCTACGACCACATCTACCGGGGTCCAATCCGGGTTCCCGAAGTTCTCATAGTTGAGTCCGATCAGACCTAGAGTGTCACTTTCACCCGGCGCCAGAGGGCTGGTATAGGCATAACCAACATCGTCACCGTTGATGAACCAGTGATTGGAAACACTTCCGGCATCGGCATCCCCTTGATTAGTCACTGCAGCCCAAACAGTATCACCCGTCATCCACATATCAGAGACGGTGAGGTCGGGCATGGGCAAGGTAGCGGCCCAGGTAATATCTAGAATGTAATCGACGGCACCACTGCTGTAACCGTCAACCACCACAAAGTAGGTATTGCCGCCCACAACGGGAACCGTTACTTCTGAACGCAACCCACAGGCATCATCGTTATGATCGATCTCCGTGGAACAATCGCTCTCGAATATTTGCAATTTGGTATCGCCATAGTCCAAAGCACAAGTACTGGCAGTAAGGTAACCGTCAGCGGGAGCAGTAACCTGGTAAACTACATCATTGCCGTTTCCATAGCTAAAGTCGTTATTGAAGCCCTCAGTACTCAGAGTATCGGGACCGGTGGTAAACGGCAAAGAATTGACCACAAAGGGATCGGTACAATCATCGCCCGTAGTGCGCAGCCCATTGTCCTGACTAGCGTATTTAGCTATGAGCTCTGGAGTCAACTCTTCCACCGGTTTTACTTTACGATCCACCAATTGAGCTCCATTCGCACGACGCAAAACCATTATACCGGTATCGATGGGAGCCGCATCCCAGCGTAAGGATACATACCCCTCGTGACCCACCGCGGTCAGATTACGCGGCACAGTGGGAGGTGGAGTTATTGTAATCAACAGCGAATCTTCGTTATTGGTTTCATCAGACTCGGCCACGTCATCATCAACATCACATACAAAGCGAGCCATAAAATCACCGGCACCAAGGTTGTCATAGTTGAAACCGGCAATCTGATAGGTATGAGACTCACCCGCAGCCAAGGCTACGCCGTATTCGGCGACATATCCTTGCCATACGTCATTGACATATAGTCCATGGTAATCCGTCCCGAAGAAACCCTGTGAATCGCCGGAGCCTTGATTGGTCACGGTCACGTTCAAGGTATCGCCCACCATGTACATGTCCGAGACCACAAAGTCAGGCAAACCGGAAACAGTTAACTCCCAGTCGAAAGGATCACTGCTCCACTGATCACTCCAGAAAATGTAATACGTTACTCCGGCTTCAACAGGCACCGTAAGGGTGGAAGTAAAGCCGGTGCCGCCATCGTCATCCACATCAATCAAGGAACCCTGACAATCAGCGTAAATGTATACCTTAGTATCGTTTGTCTGACCGTTAATATCTGAAGTAACGGTCATATTCCCATCCATGCTCGGTGTAAAATCATACCATACCGGGGGTGCTGCGCCGGTATTGATGCCTTCAACAGCATGGAATGGATTGCTGCAGGAAGTTCCCTGGGCCGGCTGAGTTTCTGAAATACCTAGCGCATAAGCTCCGGTGGAGGAACGGAAAACATCGCTCCAATAACCAACAATCAGATAATATGTCCCATCATAAGGCAACTGGAAGTCAGCAATTTGCTCATCTACGCCGCTCCAACCGTTATCAGCACTGACTATTTCTACGGAATCACTATCCACCAGAGCAATTTTACCATCCAGGCTGGAGTAGTTGGCAATAAACATGTCAATGGTTATGATCTGACCTG
>CAYXZO010000004.1:55920-61118 GCA_964469505.1 uncultured Lentisphaeria bacterium
CCATCCAGGCTGGAGTAGTTGGCAATAAACATGTCAATGGTTATGATCTGACCTGCGGCTCCTGTGAAAGTGAAGAAATCCAAGTCTCCATCGGGGTTGATTTCCAGGCCGGTCAACGTATCGCCGATAGCAATCGCGGTAGCTTCCGCGAGATTATCGTTAGGTTCGTTCAGATCCAATTGCGCCGGGCCACCGGGCGTCGGCAGACTGATGGCGAAGGTCACATCAGTGTTTTCGCTGGTTTCATCATGTCCATCGATTCCGTTACCACCGCTTTGGACCTCGGTTCCTTCGGCATAATCAATTCTATGAGCCGAATAGCCATATCCGGGGGACAATGCAAAATGCTGGCTATCGATGGGGGTGTCATCTTGGTATGTCGAGGGAGTAGTATCGGCGTCGGGACCATCAATGCTTACGCCAGTCTTATCCACTGCTTCATTGGGGACATAGCCAGCGTCATCATAAAGCAAATAATCGGAATCTTTAACTAGATCAGATACTCCATCCCAGTAGTACAGGATAACAACTTCATCGCCGTTGGTCAGACTACCCTGATTATTAATACTACCGGGCATAGCTTCCCGCATGTCGGGGATAGAATCTTCAGTAGTTCCATCTTCATAAAGTTCATATGTAGGCGCTACACCATATGTTGCAAAAAAATCGTCACTACCTGCAAGTGAGATTGTCTGATATTCGCCCGGTGCAATGGAAGCTCCATCAGGGAAACGGGCATGGAAATCACCAAAATCGCCACCACCATAATTAGAACCAGTGACGATATTGTAATAATAAGTGCCTCCACTGGCATAAGTTGCATCTGTTAAATAGAAGTTAGAGAGATCAACTGCGGAACCGTTTGGATTATAAATTTCTATATATTCACCCGCCGTAGGAGTCACCACAATCTCACTGATAAGCACTGGTTGATATAAAGGAGCTTCATCGACCACAACATAATCAATATGAGGATTACTTATGCCGTAAACACTTGTGCCCGTAAACCGAATGTACACAGTGCTTTGACCAGCATAATTTGATAAATCTACTACTTGTTCCTCCCATGGATCTACAGCTGTAGCGGTGGTGTAAATATCGGTAAAATTTGTGCCATCAGTAGATACGCTCACTACAACATCATCAGAACCTCCGCTATCCCAGTAATAAAATGATACCCGCGGCGCCGTAGCAGTAGACAGATCAATTGAGGGAGTTATCATAGAACCACTGGTGCCCGTACTGTACCAATAATCATCAAAATAAGCCGCATAAGATCCATCAACTACTGACCCCGGACCATGTGTTGTGCCATCATCCTGCTGCCAAGCCCCATCACCACTCGCTGGATCTAAAGTCCAACCAGCCGGTGGCCAGGTCTCAAAACTTTCCGTCAGATACGTAGTGGCGGGGCGCCGGAGCACGCGGGGCGTCGCCGCCGACTTACTTTGGGGTAAGAGGTGTTCCCTCTCAGCCAAAGCTTTTTCCGCAGCTGTAAGACTTACACCTTGTTCGATTTTGGCCTTTACAATACCGATGGCCGAATCGTCCTCACCTACGACCGGCCCTTGGGCGGCTATTAACCACCCCATCGTAATCCCGATTATCAGGCCATACAATGTGCCTTTGCGCCACATAAACGCCTCCTTTAGTTATTAGTTAATTGCTCCTAAGATGGAATAGTAAGATTCCCCAAGCATATTGCTTCGTTTATACCTCTTTTCTTGCTGGGTATGCTAATCTCTTCCCTGATTTGGGAATATGCAATCCAATTTCCATTGTGTTATCTCTGCTTCCCCATTTTTTGAGCGAGCGCACATCGGGGGGCCGGCCCCGACCCCCGATGCAACACATGGGTTATCCTATTTGATCAAGGCCATTTTATGGCTCTTGACAAAATTCCCAGCCCGCAAAACATAGAGATAGATACCGGTAGGCACTGGCTGCCCCGCATCATTGCGTCCATTCCATTGCACCGTGTAGTAGCCGGCCGCCTGATTACCGCTTACCAACGTTCTGATCTTCTGACCCAACAAATTGTAAACTGCTAATTCAACTTGCGTGGCTTCGGGTAGCTGATATTTAATAAGAGTTGTCGGATTAAACGGGTTGGGGAAATTCCGCTCCAAAGCGTACTCTGTAGGTAGTGCTTCAATACTTACAGTGCTGACCACAAAATCAGTCTCGATAGGTGTTCCACCAGGCCCCGAAAGGATCAATTCTACCACTTCAAATTGAACAGGACCACTACCCGTTCCATCCAGAACTTGAACTGGAATGTTCATCAACAAGCCATTATCGATCTGTATAGTACCGCCACTCAAATCAACCGCTAGAGCCCGCAATTCTCCGTTAGACTGCGAGCTGAATACGGTAACATTCTCATTTCCGGGCCCCAATTCTGGTGTGCCCAGCTGAATAGCAGTAGTGTCATACTGAATTGTCACTTGTAAACCAGCTACGGGTCCGTCATAGGTAATATGTACGGGAATATCCTGCCAATCACGGGCAGTGCTCAATGTCGTGGCTGGTATCTCCACTGCCGCCTGACCTTTAGCCGGAACAGGTTTAGACAGAGGTGTATTATTCAGAATGGCTTCCAGGAGTATCACAGCATCCAGGACATTGTAGGCCCCATCATTATTCATATCGATCACGCCCAGCTCATCAGCCGATGGTGGATCACCCATTTCAAGGATGATCTCAATCATGCGGGTGAGGTCGTTAATATGTAATTCACCATCACCATCCAGATCACCCATAAGGGCTGTAACCAGCCCCTCGAGATTGACGTTGTCGATGGCCCAACCACTTCCCCAGGCACCTTGATCGTCGTGGTGGAAAGCCAGGTACACTTCAGGCTGACCGGCTAGGCTGGAAAGGTCGATATCAATGGTAGTCCAATCCATATCGGGAGCTAACTGCAGCAGTTGGACCCAGTTACCATTAGCTCCTAAGCGATATTCCACATAGGCCATCGCCGAGTAGGCTCCATCATAGTAAGAATCGAATACCAGATGCACATTGGGAGAATGGGTGAAATCGAAAGCCCGGGTTATGAGGGAGTTATTACCATCGGCGCCCGAGCCAGCAGCATCATCGTTGATTGCACAAATAAGTCCAGTTCCATTATTGGGTATTGTCCAGAAGGTACTGGACAAGTCTTCAGGAGTACCAACCTGCCATGGAACTTGACCGGGGTTGGATTGGGTCCAGCCATCTGGAATAACGCCGTCTTCAAAATCGAAAATCGTCGGTGGTGGCCCAACCCATACATCCACCATCGCGAATTCACCATAATTGGGTACTTCATCGAAGGCCTGTAGCTCATAATGGTGAGGTCCGTCCGCCACGCCGGTATCCAGGTAGTACCACTCCAGTGGATCGATGGTGGCAATCAATTGGCCGTCCCGGTATAGGCGTAAGCCTTCCAGGTCAACACACTCGCTACCATCGGCATTAACCGTCGGATCTTCCCAGCTCAATTCTACCGAATGACCGATGGGGTTAGCCATAAAGCTGGTAGGTGCTCCCGGGGGCATATTAGCTTGGACAGTTACGGCATTAGAGGGGCCGGATTCCTGTCCGTTGCTATACACAGCAGTAACGAAGTAGGTGTAGTTAATGCCCTCATCAACTAGATCGTCGTACTGCGTATCAGCGGTATTGCCCACGAGACTACCATCTCGATAAATATTGTAGCTTACAACTTCCCGCAGAGAGGGCGCGGTCTCGTGTTCCAGAGGTGTGGTTATAACAGCCGGATGTTCTCCGTAGTTCAGAGCCAGATAGGCCTCCTTGCTACGACGAGTCATGGCCGGGCTGTAATCCCGCTCCACTACATCATAGGCCTGACCATAAGCCCGGATGAGGAAGTTCACCATAAAACCAGCGTTGCCGATATCCAGCCAATCAGCAGCTGAGGTATAATCCACATTAGCCCATTGAGTGCCCCACTGGAATTCCCAAGGAGGATCAATTCCATCATCCGTGGCCAACGCAGTGAACTGGTTTGGAGTCATGACGCCCACGAAGAAGCCATTGGGCGCATCCACCGGCTCCGGTAAGGTATATTCATTCCACTGATCATCTACATTGCTCTGTGGACTTGACATATGCAGTACCTGGGAACCGTCCGGAATTCCATTCGCGTCCAACCCCAGAATCAAAATGGTAACCTGATCGTGGGGACCGCCTTCACTGGTCAGATACCACTGTACAGAAGTCAAAGTAGCATTAACGAAGTGGGCAGCACCAAAAACGGTGTTATCACCAGGAGAAGTGAATCCTAGCTGACCCGTAACTACCCCGTCATCATAACGGAATTCAGTCTGGGTACCACCCCCACCGGGGGCAAACCAACTCAGATGGATATGATCATCAAACTCACCGTCAGCTCGCAGGTTTTCCGGTGGAGCTTCACCTACAATGATGGTGACCGAATTGGAATGACCAGACTCCAACCCTCCGTCATCAACGGCAGTTACGTAATAGCGGTAAGAGTTGTCCGGCACGACCTCGGAATATTCCGAGGTATCAACCGTAGCCACTAAAGTGTCATTGCGATACACGTTGTAGCCGGCCAAATCCCAATCGGTATTATCATCCCAATCGAGCATGACAGTATTGGAAGTTGAATCAACACCGCCTACTAAGTTGACGGGGATCGCCGGCGGATGGTTTTCGGGCGTGGCACAAGCGGGTTCCGACATTGCTTGTCCACTGGTATAAATCGCTGCCACCGTGTAGCAGTATTCCACTCCGTTGGGGATATATCCATCAAGGTAGTGCAGTGAATCTGGCGGTAATACCTCCGAAACAGCTTGGCCATCCCGATATACCTGGTAGCCGGTAAGTACTCGGTTCTCCCGCAAGCGTACCGGTGCAGCAGTCATTTCTACCGTAGTAGGATCTATACCCCGATGGAGCCATTTGTTGAATTCAGCCCGCAGATCGCGATTGGGCGTAACGTGACGATTGGTAGTGGAGTAGTTCACCTGAATTTCATAATTACCCACTCCGCCACCAAATCCATCGACCACTATCAGATAGTTGCCTTCAGGGAGAGAAACTCCCAACAGTTCAGAAGGTGGATAGAATGCCGGGGATTCGGGACAGGGCGAACCATCATCGTTGTAATAACCCGTGCTGGTCATACAATCGGCATTGAAAATCTCCACTTTGGTGTCGTAGTCAGT
>CAYXZO010000005.1:0-59113 GCA_964469505.1 uncultured Lentisphaeria bacterium
ATGGCCACCAGCTGGAAAAGGCGTGCACCTGCTTGTACGGTGTAGGTGAAATCCTTAATGTTATCAACCATTGCGATGAGTTCACCGCGATAGCCGCCGTCAATAAGACCGATTGAATTGGCCATACGTAGGGGAGTTTTGCTAATACTGGAACGGGGGATTAGAAAGTAGGCTCGACCGTCGGCCGGAGCGCAGGCGATTCCCAAGTGAATTGGCACGGTGCTGCCAGGTTCGATCACGTACTCTTTGGGCACGAAAAGGTCTAATCCGGCGTCACCAGGGTGATAACGGGAGTGATTTTGGTAAAGTTTAGCAATTTCCATCGTAAAAGGGCGGATGAAAAGTTTCATGGAGCCTAAAGTATGCACAGTCCGGAGAAGGGCAAGTCAATCAAGCATACCAGGCTTGGCGGTCCAAGGTACGATATTGAATGGCTTCACCCACATGTTGGGCCTGGATTTCCGGCACACCTTCCAGATCGGCGATGGTTCGGGATACTTTCAAAATACGATCGTAGGCACGAGCGCTCAAACCAAGCTGGGAAATGGCCTGCCTTAGCAGCTTTTCTCCCGCTTCGTCGATAGTACATATATGCCGGATCAATTTTGGCGGCATGTCGGCATTGCAGTAGATGTTGGGATAATTTTTAAAACGTTCCAGCTGTCGATCCCTGGCCCGCTGCACCCGCTCCCGGATAATAGCTGAGGATTCCCCCGGCTGACGAGAGGCCAAATCCTCAAAGGGGATGGCCGGGACCTCGATGTGCAAGTCGATGCGATCCAGCAGGGGACCGGAAATCTTGGCCATGTAACGTTGGATTTCGGAGCTAGTACATTCACAGGTGTGACGGGGATCCGTTGCATATCCGCAGGGACAAGGATTCATTGCCGCCAGCAGAATGAAATTGGCCGGATAGGTGAGGGACATGGCCGCCCGGGAAATGCTCACTTCTCCATTCTCCAGGGGCTGGCGCAGCACCTCCAGCACGTTTTTGCGGAATTCAGGTAACTCATCTAGGAAAAGTACCCCGTGATGAGCCAGACTCACTTCTCCAGGTCGGGGAATTCTTCCGCCACCCACCAAGGCGGCGTCGGAAATGGTATGGTGTGGTGACCGGAATGGTCGGGTGGCTACAATGCCTTCCTGTGAAACCAGGCCCGCGACGGAGTGGATTTTGGTGGTTTCCAGAGCTTCTTCCAGGGTCATCTGGGGCAAAATGGTGGGAAAGCGTTTGGCTAGCATTGTTTTACCCGAACCAGGAGGGCCGATCATCAGCACGTTGTGCCCCCCGGCGGCGGCCACCTCCAGCGCTCGTTTTACGTGAGCCTGTCCCCGCACTTCAGCGAAATCAACAGCATAATTCCGTGCCTGTTTAAAAAGTTCCTCCAATTGGACTTTAACGGGCTCCAGTTTCAGTTCACCGTTCAGAAATCTCACCGTCTCTAGCAGTGACCGGGCGGGATATACCGCTACTTCTTCGGTAATGGCGGCCTCGGAAGCGTTTTCAGCCGGCACCAACAAGCCTCGCTTACCATTGCGACGGGCCCCTATGGCGCAGGGAAGGGCACCTTTGATGCTGCGCAGAGAGCCATCCAGGGACAGTTCACCCAACAGGATAAAATTTTCTAGCAAATCGGGGCGGACATAACCCAGCGCTGTTAGAATTCCGATGGCGATGGGCAAATCGAAGGCAGACCCCTCTTTTTTCACATCAGCAGGAGCCAGATTGACGGTGTAGTTTTTAGGAGGAAAACGGAAACCGGAGCTCTTGATAGCGGTAATGACCCGTTCTTTGCTTTCTTTCACGGCCGCCTCCGGCAGACCTACTGTAGTGTAGTGGAAAGCGTTGAACTCGACGCTTACCTCCACTTCAACCAAATAGGGTTCAATACCCAAAACGGCGCTACTATACACCCTGGCTAACATGACTTCCTCTTGTTTGGTTTTACTACTAACCGATATCTAAAAAAACTCCCTGCAGCTTGAACCGCTTAAGGGAGAATCACATGCAATTTCGGTCGAAAGCGCGTTCTATGATGAGCTTGTTGATGTAGGGCCAGCGGCGCCGTTTTTTCTGCAGCGTATCAAATTCCCGGTTGAATTCTTCCATGGAATTAAAACCATGTTTCTGCGCTAATCTTTCCAGAAAGGCTTTGTCCTGGAACCGTTCCGGTGATCGATGGTTAATGCATTCCACTTCCACTGCCAGGTTGATTATGCGTTCCTCAAGGGAGGTTAAAGTGCTACTGTCTGGAACTAGGGGCTCCAAACTGGCAATGGTGTCCACAGCCGAGGATGAATCAAGAAAATCCAGAGCTTCGCTGGTGGCCAGTGCTTTCTGTCGGCGGCGCTGTTCCGCTTCCAGAGAATCGGGTAAGGCCGATTGGCTGCCCAGATACAGGGCTAAGATGCTCTTATCCTGGGATTTCAGCTTGCGATGGGCATAAAAAAGGGCTTCATAAAACGGCTTCCGCTGGTTGAAATCCACTTCATAGAAGAGGTCGATCCAACTGATGAATTCCCGGAAGGCTTGGGGATCATTGGTTTGCAATTCCAGGAGCTCTTTCCAAATGGCGAATAGAGCACCCACTTTTTTCCGGAATTGGTACAACTTCCGTTGGGGAACTCTGATATTACGGTAAGCCAATCCGCGGGCCTCATACATGCTGGCCAGATAGCTGAACAGAAAAACCTGCTTCTCATCAAAAGAAAGGGTTTTCCAATAAAGGCTTTGGGCGGCGGCTACATAGTTCTCAGCACCCATTTTAGTTTGCGCCAGAGTTGGCATACAACTTATACCTAGCAGCAAGACCAGCGCCCATGTAGCCGGAAGTTTCAGAATGGAATACTGCTCGATTCTAGCCCCGCTCATAGCTCGATTTGAAATAAAGTTAACCAACGACACAAAACATGCTAACAATTCTTCCCATTGAGGCCACCGGATCTACTGGAAATTCAGGCGTCAGGATTTCTTCAGATAGTGCTTTCCCGTTTAGCTGGTACAGCTCGAAGTGCCGGTGTTTTTCAGGCCGGCTCTTTCCAATCACCGTTGAGCTTGATAATTTCCACCAATCTTTCCAGCGCCTGGGACTCGGGAATGTGACGGGCTACTATTTCGTGGCCTTTGTATAGGGTTATTAATCCCGGTCCGGCACCGACATATCCGTAATCCGCATCCGCCATTTCCCCGGGACCGTTAACAATGCAGCCCATCACGGCAATTTTCAACCCCTTGAGATGTCCTAAACGGCTTTTCACTAGGGCCGTGACTTTTTCCAGGTCGAAAAGGGTGCGACCGCAGGAGGGGCAGGCGATGAACTCAGTGGTGGTGATCCGTACCCGTGCCGCTTGGAGAATCTGATATGTCAGGCGGCGCAAATAATGCGGCTGGGCTTGGGGAGCTTCCAGCCATATTCCATCGCCGAAACCTTCCAGCAATAAACCACCGGTTTGAGCCGCGGCGGCCAGGGTTAGACTGTTTTCGTCTAAATCAGCATATCTTAATTTGAACACTACCGGATAATGATTTTGGGTCTCCACTAGTTTCATTACAGCCCGTCGCAGCTCGTGATACGCGGCGGGGGAGGTTGCTTCCAGTAAGAGTATCGCCCCGGAAAAATTATTTAATTTTGAAATAACCTCGGTAGTTAAGCCGTCAGCAGTGCACTGCAGGAGAAAAGGCTGGGAGGTGGGAGTTGGTGGTAATTCTTCGGTAGTGATAATCCTTAGGGCTTGTGGAATGTCGGTAGTATTGGTTCTGTACAGTCCCCATAGCTCGACTGGCCAATCAGACGGAATGTCGTCTACCAAAGAAATATCCAGAAATTCAACCGCTTGTTCTTCTTTTTGCCAATTGCCCTGTGGGGTTTTTGAGTATCCCAAAGCAGACCAATTGGAGATTACGGTATTTTTTCCGCTGAGGAAAACCCGAACCGGTTGAGAGCCTCCTAATGGTCCCACCGCTTTGGTGGGCCGGCGTTGGTAATGATAGGGATCTTTTAAAACAGATACTTTTTCTGATTCGATCGCTTGGGATTCGAAAGCCTCGACGACAGCCAGCAGCTGACGGGCTACCGGTACTTCGGCCAGGGGGTTTTCTGTGAGCGATACCCGAATGGTATCGCCTAAGCCGTCGGCCAGCAGAGCTCCGATGCCCACCGCTGATTTTACCCGCCCCTCCAGACCCGACCCGGCTTCGGTTACACCTAAGTGGAGAGGGTAGCAGGCCGACTTTTCAAGCATTCGCGCCGCCAACAAACGATAGGCGGCTACCATAACCACCGGATTACTGGCTTTTAAGCTGATAACCAGGTTGTGAAAGCCTTCTGTTCGACAAATCTCGATGAACTCCCAGGCCGATTCCACCATCCCTTCGGGGGTATCTCCGTACCGGTTCATTATTCTTTCGGCCAAACTGCCGTGATTGACTCCTATGCGTAGCGCGGTGCCATACTCACGGCAAGTCTCCAGCAAGGGTCTCAGTTTGGCGTGAATGCGTTCCAGTTCCGCGGCTTCCTCAGCAGGGGAGTAATCGCCTTTGGTTACATGTTTACCCCCCACATAATTCCCGGGATTGATACGTACTTTGGCTACTATGCGAGCGGCTATCTCAGCCGCTTTAGGGGTGTAATGTATGTCGGCGATCAACGGCACCTGACATCCTTGACGTCGAACTTCCTTTTGGATTTCAGCCAAAGCTTCCGCGGCTTTCAGATTGGGAGCCGTGATACGGACGTAATCACATCCTGCCCGTGCCAGAGCCACTACCTGCTCTGCTGTGGCCTGGATGTCCAGGGTCGGGGTAGTAGTCATAGATTGGATGCGAATGGGGTAAGCGGCTCCTAACGGTATTCCTCCAATATCCACGGTGCGAGTGGGGAGGCGCTGCCGTTGATTATAATTTACACAGTAAGGAGGGTAATTTGGGGTAACACTGTCCGTCTGCATGCCCTATGGTAAGGCTTTTCAGCTTCAGATAAAAAGGAAAGCTGTTAAGCAACTTTATATTCATTCTTTGACACTATGCTTTACATTTTGGCCTTATGCAAAAACCGTTAAGTGATCTCCATCGTCGAACATTAGCCACTCGACGTAAAAAAGTTCTCCGGTCCCTGGAAGGTGGGGTAGCCATTTTAAAAGGTGCACCACCACCCATTCGCTCCCATGACACTGAATACGCGTATCGGCAAGATTCTGATTTCTTGTATCTAACGGGATATACCGCACCGGGTGCTGCATGTATTCTCAATCCCAATAGCAGCAAACCCTTCACCTTGTTTGTGATGCCGAAAGACCCCGAGAAAGAAGTCTGGACCGGCCGACGTCTTAGTTTCGAAGAAACCAAAGCGCTCTTTGACGCGGATGAAGTCTTGGATATCGCGGTATTTGAAGAAGCAGCTTACCAGGCTATGAAGGGGGCCAGGCGGGTATTTATTCCCTTTAATCACGATCAGGCCTTTCGGCATACCATGGTGGATATGCTGCACCGGGTTCAGCAAGAATTACACCGGGTGGGGGAACCTCCCCAAGGTTTGGATCCCCTAGGAGCAATTGTCCACGAAATACGGCTTTTTAAAGACGAATTCGAACTGGAATGTATGCGTAAAGCAGCCAGGATCTCGGCAGAAGCCCACACTCTGGCTATGGAAGCTGCCCGACCGGGTATGTATGAATATGAATTGGAAGCCCTGATTGACTATCATTTCCGGCGTTCAGGAGCTACAGGACCTTCGTACCTCACCATTGTAGCGGCTGGAGCCAATGCCACTGTCTTACACTATGTCCATAATCGGGACCGCCTGCAATCGGGACAGTTGGTGTTGATAGATGCTGGGGCTGAAGTGGAGGGTTATGCCGCCGACATCACTCGTACTTTTCCTGTGGATACAAAATTCGGCAGTTCGGCCCGGGCACTCTATGAGGTGGTATTGCGAGCCCAGAAAGAGGTCCTGGAGGCAGCCCGTCCGGGGGTAACCTTTGAGGAACTCCATGAGCTGGATGTGCGTTTGCTGTGCGAAGGGCTGATAGAACTGGGGCTGCTTGAAGAAAAGCTGGAAACAGCCATTGAATCAGGTAGTTATAAGAAATATTTCATGCACCGCACCGGCCATTGGTTGGGCTTGGATGTACACGATGTGGGGAATTATCGCTGCGATGGCCAATCGCGTAAACTGCAACCCGGTATGGTTTTCACTGTCGAACCAGGACTTTACATCAATGAGGAGGCTGCAGTTCCCGACGAATTCAGGGGATTGGGAATCAGAATCGAAGATGATGTTCATATCACAGATAATGGAGCGGAGATTTTAACTCTGGGTACTCCTAAAGAAATCAAGGAAATCGAACAGCTGCGGGAGAAAGGATTCTCTGTATGAGATACTCCTTTAAACACCTACTGTTTTTGTTGTTATTCATGATTCCCGGTTTTTATGGTTGTCGTTCCCAACCTCAACCGGGAGCCGATGAAATAATTCTGCTACTGGCCGCCAGCAACAACGGTGAAATAGATCCCTGCGGGTGAAAGTTTCATCCACTTGGCGGTCTCGCCAGGAAGACAACTCTTTTAAAGCAATACCAGAAAGAAGCTCCTACTTATTTTGTAGATGCAGGGGATGTCTTTTTCGCCCGTCCCCATTTACCATCTGCTAATCTTGAGTTTGAGATAAAAAAAGCCCGGCGCATTTTGGAAGCCTATAATATCATGGGGTGCCGGGTTATGAACGTGGGCGTTAACGATTTAGCGGCCGGGAAAGATTTTATCCTGGAACTCCGGCGTGAAGCCAAATTTCCCTTCATTTCAGCGAATATTATTGATAAACAGAAACGGCAAGCCCTGTTTCCCCCTTATGAGATCATAGAAACGCCGTTAATGAAAATCGGATTCGTGGGGGTAACGGTTGGTGGGGGAGGTTTCCCGGATTTCTCCTTTGCCGATCCCATTACTACGGTTAAAAAATATGTGGCCCAGATCCGCCCCGAAGTAGATGTGGTGGTCATCCTGGCCAATGTCAACGACCGGCTCGAGCAGAGGTTGGCTAATATTGAGGGAGTAGATTTCATAGTTCGGTCCCGCACTCCCCGTTTATCCTCTACTCCGATGGTAATTAATCATGTGAATGTATTGCGATTAGGGAATCGTGGAAAATATGCGGGAATAGTGCATCTCCGTGAGCATCATCAGGGGCGATATTACCGGGACATTTCCAGTAAACGGAACCGGTTGAAATTCATCCAGCGGCGACTAGCACGCCTGAAAAAGGAAATTCCCGCTGAAAAAACGCTAGAAGAATACTACCAGGACAATCCGACCCGCTTGCGTCTGGTAAAGAACCTGAAGGGTGAACGGGACAAACTATTGAAGCAGCTTGGAGAAAAGGCTAATACTTTTTGGTTTGAGACGGTAGGATTGGACAAAAAGATCGCCGATGATCCGCAGATCGACAAACTGCTGAACGACGTTCGTCAACCTAAGTCCAAAACTGAGTAAAAACTATTTTGCCTCTGGGAGGGTGGCTAATTATATTCCGCCCGCTTTTTGCCAGGCGAGAGTAGCTCAGTTGGTAGAGCACCACGTTGCCAACGTGGATGTCGCGGGTTCGAGCCCCGTCTCTCGCTCGGTAACCAAGAGTCCCTCCGAAAGCCTCCCATCTCCGGGAGGCTCTTTGTTATAAGGGCTTAACGTGGATTTCTACTTTTACCAGCTTGTATTGTAAGTTCCGCAAGGCGTCCAGGGCTGCATTGAGTTCCAGCGAATACACCTGCGGTTCCAAATAGCTTAAAAGGCGGGGTACGGTTAATTGATAAGCGGCGGCAATTTTTTGCAGCGTTTCGTAGGTGGGGTCCACCTGGCCGCGTTCAATGCGACTGATGGTGCCTGGATGCAGTCCAGCTCTCCGGGCCAATTCTTTCTGTCGCAGTTGATGGGCTTCCCGTACCTGTCGGAGAATTTCGCCCACGGGGATAGTGCGTTGTTCCACTTCCTTCCCTCTTCACCTTTTAGGTTGGTTTCTTAGGCAATATAAGTCAATTTAAAACAAATGACGCCACTTTTCCTCGCAGGCGGAATATATCCGCGACACTCAGCGGGAAAATGGGCTGCCGATAAAGGGTTGAAATGGTGAAATCAGCACCACCAGATCGTCTGGGACCGGTTTCCGAAGCCAACCTGGAAATGGTCCGCTCCCAGCTGTTAGCGCGTGGTATTCGGGATCGCAGAATACTAAAAGCCTTTCGTCGAATTGATCGGGCGTTTTTTGTACCAAAGGAACACCAATTTGAGGCCTATGAAGATTACCCTTTGCCCATCGGTTGCGGCCAGACCATATCTCAACCTTATGTAGTGGCTTTGATGCTGGTTTATTTAGATGTTCAGCCGGAACATAAAGTCCTGGAGATTGGTACGGGTTCGGGCTACAGCACAGCCTTATTAAGCCAACTGGCACACCACGTTGATAGCGTGGAGTATTACCGGGAATTGCATGAAAGTGCCGGGGCTCGTTTGAATCGTTTGGGAATCACCAACGTAGATCTTTATCACGGTGATGGCTGGCAAGGGCCGCCCGTGGATAGACAATATGAACGAATTATTCTATGGGCTGCTCCTCCCAAACCACCGGAAAAGCTAAAAGCGGCTCTTAGCCGGGGGGGATTAATGGTCGCGCCGGTGGGGAAACGTCTGCAGGATTTATGGATCATTCAAAAGAAGGGAACCGATGAGTTTAAGATTCGGTACAAAGATCCCGTGGCTTTTGTCCCCTTGATTCGGGGAGAACCTTTGTAATCCCCCGCGAGAGCTTTACATTCTCGTAGTGAATCGGAGATTAAAATAAGGGCCGGATGGAAAATGAAACGCTTATATCGCTCTAAAACAAATAAAGTATTCGCCGGGGTTTGTGGTGGTCTGGGTGAGTACTTAGGAATAGACCCGCTGATTATTCGGATTTTATGGGTACTTACTACTTTTTTCACCGGCTCGGCGCTGGTGATATATCTGGTGGCGATATTAATTCTACCGGAAGGAGTATCTGAGACTCCTTTGGAATTTGAGGAGTCCAGTGGTAATAAGTTCTGGGGTGTATCACTCATTGTAGTAGGCCTTATCATATTACTGAGTCGATTAGATCCTTTCTGGCCCATGTTGAGAAACTTGGGTCTGCTCGGTGCGGGGGTATTTTGGGCCCTGGTATTGATCGCTTTGGGGGTGTACTTGCTGGTGGGACGTCCTTCATCCAGCGGTGAGAATCCCATGTTCCAGGGTCGGTTACGTAATCGCCGGTGGCGCCGCAATCTGGTGGATGGTCGTTTAGCCGGAGTGTGCGCTGGTTTAGGTGATTATTTGGATCTGGATCCCAATTTGATTCGCCTACTTTGGGTCCTGTTGGCTTTTACTTCGTTGGGCTTGGCCGTACTGGCCTACTTCCTTTTCGCCCTTTTTCTGCCCCGCTCGGATGAAATTGAGCTGTAAGCATCTCACTGAACTTAAGAAATCTCCGGCCCTCAGCTTTTCAACGGCTGTAATTGTAGGAGTACTGTGGTTTGCGACTCCTTCTCAAGCCACTTTACCACCGGAGATCCTTGCGACCTACCCTCAGCTACAGTACATTAATTTCATCCAAATCGGCAAATGGAAAGCTTTTATTGCCGGACAGGACGGCGCGTTGGTTTACGATTTGGGCAACGGCCAGTGGCAAAGCACGGTCTCTCTGACCAATCCTCCCTTTGAAGAACCCGTCTTTTGCATATGGGGTGATGAATTTCGCAATACGGCCTGGCTAGTCACACCTGAAGCGGTCTTTCGCTGGAATTATCAGAATAACTGGCTGGATAGGCTGGAACTACCGGTTCAGATGCGCTACCGTGATGACTACCGCATAGGCTACACTGAACGCTATGTGGTTATTCGTACCGAAAGCGAAAACAACGCGCAGGTGTTCTATGATCAAATCAGTGGAGAATACAAATATGTTCCCCCGCGTGGCCAGGAACTGGCCTCCAGGATAGAGTGGTTGCCTCGGATCGATCCCGCTATTCGGCGCTCGAAACATTTCCCTGCCCTTATCCTGAACGAAGCGGGCAATCTGACATCTGACGGGACTTTGGTGTTGAACGCTTTCGATGCCTTTCGCGGTGTTCCGGTTACGACTTTCGTACGCAGCGGCAATGGGGAGACTTTTCTGGGAACCTGGGGTTACGGGGTGTTTTACTCTTTGCATCGCGGAGAGATTCTCCGCCGATTAGCTTTAGGTTTACTTGATCCGGCGGTGGTAAGCATGGTTGCCGATGATTCTATCCTGGCAGTGGGAGGTGTTAGAGGAGTTACTTTAGTTAATCCGGCTGGAGAGTTCGATTATGCACCCATTCCGGTACAGGACGTTCCCCTCCGTCCTATGGTCTCAGCCATTAAACTCGTAAAAGGTGAACTTTGGGGGGCCGTACCGGCCGCAGTTCTGTCATATTCCAGGACCAATCGCAAGTGGGAGGTTGAGGTCAGATTGGAACCGCTCCAGGGTGAAAAAGTATATGACTTCTGGCGTTATAAAGACCAACTCTACCTGGCGACCGATAGGAGCGTTTTCTGGTCCGGAAAGGGTTCAGTAATTCGGCTCATTAAATCCCCCAGACCATATCCCTACTATGCAATAACAACCTTCGGTGGAAAAATCTGGGTTGGCGGTTGGGCCGGCTTATATGTGTTGGATCAGGACACCGTGGGTAGTGGTTTGCATTTCAGCAGTACTGGAGAAAACCTTAATTGGGATGATTGGTCTTACGATCCGGTTTTTCAACTGGTGCCTGTAGGTAATCAGATATGGTTTGCCACCGGTTGGGGAGTTGGTAGTTATGATTTGAATCTACAGCAATGGACTGCCATCGTCTTCCCCTGGCAGAATTTCAGGCCACGTGGATTGGCAGTTAGTAATAAAGCCCTATGGGTAGCCACTGAGAGCGGGATAATGGTTTATTTACGGGAGCGGGGAACCTGGGAGCGCCTGACGATTGCTGAAGGGCTTCCCAGCAATTTCGTTTCCGCCATAGCGCTGCGGAGTAACGAGCTATGGATAGGCACTGACAAAGGACTTACACGTCTCATCTGGAATAAATGGTTGGAGCGTTTTAATTGAAAAGACTATTCATTTGGCCACTGTTACTTTTGATCTTTGCCTGCGGCCCGCCTGTACGTCGTCCGTCAAAAATTCCTCCGAAACCCCAATTCTCTTTCGTTACCCAGATGGCCCCGCTGCCGGATCACCAGCGAATGCGGCTTAACATCTTTGTGAAAATCCCGTATAGCGAATTGCAGTTTACCCGCTTGGGCAAGCAGTACCAGGCACGCTACCAATTGGACATGGTAGTGCGCGGAGCGGACGAAGAACGTATCGCCGGTAAAGTATTTAAAGGCAAACTGTTGGTATCAACCTACCAAGAAGCCAGGCACCGACATAGATGGGCTTATTTCAAACATAGCTTCATCGTAAAAGCTCAGAAGATTAAAGTCGAAATAAGGGCTACAGATTTGTTCACCCACTCGGCCAATCTAAAGGAACGTACCTTGGATTTTTCCCAGTTGTACCAACAGCCGGTTGCTCTGGGAAGTATTATACTGGCGGCCGGGCGCAAAGATACACTGGGCCCCAAGAGTCTGGTATTTGGCAACGCCCTTGAAATGAAGGTTGACACTTTGTTTTTCCGGATCCCCATATTGGCCAGTGGCGGGCCGTACCATCTCAGGTATAAGCTTTTGCATAGCAACGAAGCTCTTTTCAGCCAGGACCTTATTATACCTGAAGAAACTGCTATCGATAGCAGTTTAACACTACCGGTTCCCATGAAAAATCTGCCTTATGCGGAATACCAATTGAGGGTCAAGTTTACTAACGCCAGTGGTGCCAGCGTGGTCAGGGAACAGGTTTTTCAGGTACGGCTAGAGGGAATAAAGTTCAATGTGGGAGATTTGGACGAAGCCATAAAGCAGCTCAGGTACATCGCCTCTCCAGGTGAAATCCAACGCATGCTCAAAGCTCCCCTCGATGAAAAACGGGTGATGTTCCGGGAATTCTGGAAAAAGAAAGATCCCTCTCCCAATACCCCTGAAAACGAATTGATGGATGAATATTACCGTCGGGTTGCTTATACCATCGAAAATTTCTCCTCGGTCAGGGTGGGGTGGAAAACCGATCGGGGAATGGTATACATCATTTTCGGTCCCCCCGATGAAGTGGAGAAAGGTCCTTTTGAGCTGGATCGCAAACCGTATGAGATATGGCATTACTTCCGCCTGGGGAGGAAATTTCTATTTGTTGATGAAACCGGATTCGGTGATTACCGCCTGGTCAATCCTTCTGGTGAAATTCAAAATTGGAGATTCAGATATTGAAAACTGGTACTGATCTGGGCCGACGTATTTACGATTTTCTGGAAGAACATGGTTTTTTCAGCGGTACGGCCGAAAGCTCCACTCGAGAGGCTGTCCGCCGACTGCTGGGATTAGGGGGATCTGGGGAAACTCATGAGGTACCCCTCATCGATTCGGCCGAAGAGGCGGGGAAAAAGATCTTAACCATCTTCATCGATGGCTCTGCTGATCAGCAAAGTGGGGCGGCCGGTATTGGTGCTGCT
Source organism: uncultured Lentisphaeria bacterium (assembly GCA_964469505.1). GTDB lineage: Bacteria > Fidelibacterota > UBA8477 > UBA8477 > JABMPR01 > CAYXZO01. The sequence continues at coordinate 12,616 of CAYXZO010000005.1, forward strand.
TTTTACTACCGGGGCGAACTGATTCATTCCGTCAGTAAGTCGGTTCCCGGTCTGACGAACAACGAGGCCGAATATGAAGCTCTGAGGGTTGCCCTGGAACTGGCCCGCCAGTTCCAGGTTGATAAAGTTGAGATAAAGTCAGATAGTGAGCTGTTAATCAGGCAGTTAACTGGAATGTATAAAGTGCGCAACCCCCGTTTGGCTAAGCGTTTTATGGAGGTGCAAGCATTGGCTAAAGATCTTCCCGAACTGGTTTACCAGCATGTCCCTCGGGAAGAAAATCGTACTGCGGATAAACTGGCCCGTACAGCCATGCGCGCTTTACAGGAAAAGCGGAAAAACAGACTGAAAGACAAAGGACGGTGAGCATGAAAGGTTTGGTAACAGCCGGTGGTCACGGCACCCGTTTGCATCCGCTGACTCATACCCAGAACAAGCACCTGATTCCCATCGCCAACAAGCCCATGATTTTCTATGCCCTAGAGTACATGAAAGAAGCGGGTATCACAGAGGTCGGAATTGTCATTAATGCCGGAGACCAATCCTTGCCGGACCTGGTAGGTGATGGATCCCGGTGGGGAATGAATATCACCTACTTGGAGCAGGAAGCGCCCTTGGGGTTAGCCCATGTTGTTAAAATCGCTGAGCCGTTTATCGGCACCGAACCTTTTGTGTTTTACTTGGGCGATAACATTCTGGTAGGGGGTATTAAAACCTTTGTGGAAGCCTTCCAGAGGGAAGGTTCCAACTGTCATCTCGTTCTATCTCGAGTGAAAGATCCGCAGCGGTTTGGAGTACCGGAATTGCGCGATGGTCGCATCATTTCCATCGAAGAGAAGCCTCAACACCCGAAATCGGAATATGCGGTAACAGGAATATATCTGTATGATGCTCACATATTCGAAGCGGTCAACAGCATCAAGCCCAGCGCTCGCGGGGAATTGGAGATTTCGGATGCTCATCAATATCTGCTGGAAAAAGGCTACGCCATTAGCTATTCCGAAATTACAGGCTGGTGGAAGGACACAGGTAAACCGGAAGATCTGCTGGAGGCCAACCGCTTAGTGCTGGACAATTTGAAAGAAGAAATCCGGGGAGAAGTTGATGCCACCAGTGGGATTTTCGGCAGGGTCGTTTTGAGTCCTACGGCCAAAATAAAAAACAGCATCGTCCGGGGGCCGGTGATTATCGGCGATAATACCCGAATCGTCGATTGCTACATCGGGCCCTACACTTCCATCGCTGAGAATTGTGAATTACGAAATTGCGAGGTGGAGTTCTCTTTGATTATGAGCCGGTGCCGCATAAACGATATTGGTATTCGCATCGAGAGCAGTCTATTGGGGAAAGAAGTTCAGATTGTAAAGGCCGCTAACAAACCCAAAACCCAACGCTTTATGCTGGGGGATCGGAGCCGGCTGGAGTTAACTTGAAGTTATCTCCGAATCTGACTGTCGTACAATAAAGGAAGCGGCGGTAAAGATTTTAGTTACCCGGCTTTCATTTTATTTACCAAGAACCTACATTTGCCAGTGATTTGAAAGGAGCTGGTGGAACTTTGAAAAATGGGCAAAACTTTGAAGAATAATAGTCGAGGATCGTATGCGCCGCCGTTTTCGTGATCTGCTGAATTGGATGGCGGGAGACATTGCCATAGATCTTGGTACGGCCAATACCCTGATTTACATCCGGGGACAGGGGGTCGTGTTGAACGAGCCGTCCATAGTTGCCCGCTCTCTGGCGACTGGTAAAGTGATTGCAGTGGGCAACGAAGCCAAAAACATGCTGGGCAAAACCCACCAGGATATCGAAACCATTCGCCCCCTGAGGGATGGGGTCATCGCCGATTTCGAAATGGCCGACGGTATGTTGCAGGGTTTTTTGAATAAACTACCCTTAAGTCGGCTGGCACGGCCCCGAATGGTCATCTGCATCCCTTCGGGTATTACCGAAGTTGAAAAACGAGCCGTTAAAGAATCGGCTGAAAGGCGTAATGCCAGGGAAGTATATCTCATCGAGGAACCGGTGGCTGCGGCCTTGGGCATCGGACTGGATATAAGCCAGCCTGTGGGCAATATGATTGTGGATATCGGAGGTGGAACTACTGAAATTGCTGTGATTGCTTTGAATGGGATTGTTGAAAAAGAATCCCTGCGGGTGGCTGGTGATGAGATGGATGAGGAGATTATGAAGCATTTCAAAAAGGAGCATAATCTTCTCATTGGTGAGCGGACAGCGGAACAGATAAAATGTACCGTCGGCTCAGCCGTGCGCGGCAGGGAGTATAAAATCGCCGTAAAAGGCCACAGCCTTTTGAGAGGTATTCCTAAAACCATCGAGATTTCCTCCGGTGAAATCACCGAGGCCTTGGAAGACCGGCTGAATGAAATTATAGATGCTGTTAAACGTTGTCTGGAGCGGACTCCACCGGAATTGAGTTCCGACCTTCTGGATCGAGGTATTATTCTCACCGGTGGCGGCTCCTTGCTGCGTGGTTTGGATGAATTGATGCGTAATGAAATTGATTTGCCGGTCAACGTGGCCGAGGAGCCGTTGTATTCCATTGTTTACGGTACTGGTAAAGTCTTAGAGGATATTTCCCACTACCAGGACATCCTCTATTAGGGGTTGATATGACCCCTCAGCGTTTTCTCAGTCTTCCTCAGTACAGACTTCTAGTTCACTTTGTAGGCGCTGTTTTGGCCAGTCTGTTGGTTTTAGGCGCTCAACGTACTCAGCCGGTAGTTATGGTGCGCGATGCTATTTTGGATGTTACTTCTTATGTCTACTTACCAATTGAGGCTATTCAAAATCTGGTGACCCTGGAAAAACGTTATACGACCCTGCAGCGCAAATACGTACAGGCTCGGATCGAACTAAATCGATTGCGCTCAGTGGAGAAAGAAAATCAGCGGCTAAGGCGGATGCTTCATTTCCGTACTGCCCGCAAATACGAAGTAATTCCAGCCCATGTTTTGTCCCAGGCCGCTAATCAGAGCCTCACCAGCCTTACGGTAGATCATGGCAGTGAAGATGGGGTTCATCTACTGGATCCAGTAATAGATGCTGAAGCCAATCTGGTGGGTAAAGTTATTGCGGTGGGGAAATCCACGGCCTTGGTGCAAATCCTAAAAGATCGCAATTTCAGAGTTTCGGTACGTAGCCTCCGTAGTCGGGTGACAGGAATATTGAGCTATTCCCCCAGGGAGGGATTCCGATTGGGGAATGTACCTTTAAATGCCCCCCTGATGCCCGGCGATTCCATAATTACTTCCGGTTTTAGTGATATTTTTCCCCCAGATATTTTCGTTGGTTGGGTGACCGATGTTCAACCGGAGTTAGAGGGCTATGTAAAGTCGGCGGGGGTGCGCCTGGCCACCGATTTCAACCGCTTAGAAGAGGTTTTAATCCTTGACTGGCATCGTTAAACGCCTATTCCTAATTCTGATAGGTATCGGCTTGGTAGTGCTGCAATGGTTACTACAGGCTGCCTTAGCAATTTCCGGTAGTACGCCCCATTTTGTAGCCATATTCACCCTTTATCTGGGATTGTTGGAAGGGGGCGCCTTTGCTTTGTGGATCGCTTTTTTATTAGGTTTGTACTGGGATGCTTTAACCGCTACTGACTTTTTAGGACTGAGTGCCCTAGGGCTGGTTTGTTTGGCATATCTGGGAGCGATCATGCAAACCCGCCTGAACCGGATCCCACCCATCTGGCAATATCTTTTCCACCTGGTGGCCCTGACCTTTTTCTTCAGTCTGACCCTCTTCATTTATTATCAGAACTCCGACTGGAGTGCGGGCCAGATATTCTTCCTAATGATTCTACCGAACACCTTTTACACTTTTTTTGTTTTGATTCCTGCCTTTTTGATTTTGAGGGTAGGCCAGCAATAAATGCTGCAGAACGCCAATGAGGTTTCCCCTTATCGCCGACTAGCCGCTTTTGCCACGGTAGGACTGCTTTTCAGCATTCTATTCCTTCGCTATTACTGGATAATGATCGTTTCCCACAGTCGCTACGCTGAAAAAGCAGCCGCTAATTACATTCGTGCGGTTCCGGTGCCGGCAGCCAGGGGAATTATTTCTGATCGAAAAGGCCGTATTCTCGTGGATAACGTGCCGGCCTACACCGTATCTGTGATCCCCATTGAAGTTAAAAAACATCCCGGCACCCTGACCAAACTGGCGGAGATGACCAATACCACCCTTGGAGAGGTGAAGAGATTACTGGAGCGTCATCGCCGGGGACTTTTCACGCCCGCTAAAATCTTCAGCCGAGTACCCTTTGACGTTTTTTCCAGATTACAGGAGCATCGCTTGGAATTACCGGGCGTCACCTACAGTATCGAACCTGTACGGGCTTATCCCAGTGGCTTAAAGCTTTCTCATCTCTTGGGATACACGCGCCAGATTTCACGGGAAGATTTGAATCATTACGAAGGCGATTACCAACCCGGTGATCAGGTGGGATGGAAGGGGCTGGAAAAAAGTTATGAAGAATATTTGCACGGCCGGCGCGGGTATAGATACCTGGAAGTTGACGCCCGCGGGCAGGAGCTAGGACCCTACGGCGGTAAAGTTCCCATCCAACCGGTGCCGGGTCATAGCCTGGAGCTGAGCCTGGATGCGGAAATCCAAAAAGCCGCTGAGTGGGCCTTTGGTGATAGCACCGGAGCTTTAATAGTGATGGATTATCGTACCGGCGGTGTCTTGGCATATTTGAGCAATCCCAGTTATGATGCTGAACTACTGGCGCGCAAGATTTCGCCTGAAGAATGGTCGGCTTTGATATCAAATCCCAAAAAGCCTCTCTTTGATCGCGTGATACAGGGGTTGTATCCGCCTGGCAGTACGTTCAAAATCATCGCGGCTGTAGAAGCCGTGCGTGAAGACTCCACCGCCTGGGAAAAAACTTACCGGTGCCAGGGATCTTATCGATTGGGGAGGCGATCTTTTGCTTGTTGGAAAGCAACCGGTCACGGGAAGTTGAATTTGATCGGCGCCATAGAACAATCTTGTAATGTTTATTTTTATAATCTGATTCAGTCCATCGGTCTTCCCGCCTGGGCCAACATGGCCCGGCAATTCAATTTTGGTGAGCTCACTGGCATCGACCTGCCCGGTGAGAAAGCCGGGCTGGTGCCAGATAACGCGTTCATGGATCAAAAATATGGTAAGGGTCGCTGGACAATCGGTAATTTACTGAATCTAGTGGTAGGCCAGGGGGATTTGTTGGTCACTCCGCTGCAATTAGCATGTTTAGCCTCCACCGTAGCCAACAAAGGCATCTTATTAAAACCATATGTGGTGGAATCCATTCGAGACGCAAGGCGAAGGGTTGTTTTTACTCACCATAAGGATACGTTGCAAGTGATCCAGCTGCCAGATCTATCCTGGGAAATTGCCCGGGAAGGTATGCGCCGGGTGGTGAACGGCGAGCATGGTACTGCCAAAGCGGCCCGTAGAAAAGATTTCCTGGTATTCGGGAAAACCGGTACCGCTGAGAATCCTCATGGCGAGCCCCACGCCTGGTTCATCGGCTTCGCTCAGGGAGGGCCATATCCTTTTGCTTGGGCAGTTTTAGTGGAGAATGGTGGCTCAGGAGGGGGTACCGCGGCGCCAGTTATTCGTCGATTCTTTAGGTACCTGATCAGAAATAATGTGAGCTATGAATAAATATTTGGAACGCAAACTGTCGGATTTTGACTGGGTGCTTCTTATCCCTGTAGGATTACTGCTCACTGCTGGTCTTGTGGCCTTGTACAGTATCCAATTACTACCTGAAAGCAAGACCGCCGGATACTTGTGGCGTCAAATAATCTGGGCCGGTTTGGGAATGTTATTCTTCGCGGCCGCATTTCTGAGTGCCCGTCGTTTGATCTTTAATTTAGCCTATGTGTTCTATGCCCTAGCGGTGACCATGCTGGTTTTGACCCTGGTTCTAAACCGGGGGATGCCGGTAAAGCGTTGGTTGATAATCGGCGGCATTACTTTCCAGTTCTCCGAGCCAGCCAAGATCGCCCTGATCTTGGCCCTGGCTCGTTATCTGTCAGAGAGAAAGCAGCCACTTAGACGAGTGATAACGTTACTTCCTGCGCTAGGTATGACCCTGCTGATGGTAGTTCTAGTGGCAGCTCAACCAGACCTCGGCACTGCAATGGTGTATGTAGTCATATTCATCACCATGATATTCTGGGCCGGGTTGGATTTGTTGGTCTATTTCCTGCTCCTAGCGCCCGCCTTTTCAATCCTATCCTCATTCTCATTGCCCCTCTTTTTCGGTTGGATGTTGATTTTCATCGGTGTGTTGTACGTAGCCCGCATATCTTTGGGACTGGGGATATTGAATTTCCTAATAAATCTGGGTGTGGCTGGGATGACCAACTTACTGTGGGGCATCCTTAAACCCTACCAGCAGCAGCGGATTTTAGCTTCTTTCAACGCCAATGCGGATCCTCTGGGGGCCGGTTATCAGGTTAGCCAGTCATTAACCGCTTTCGGTGCCGGGGGTGTTTATGGGCGGGGATTCGGTCACGGTACCCAGACCCACCTCCGTTTCCTGCCGGAGCAACACACTGATTTCATAATGACGGTTATAGGGGAGGAGTTCGGATATATCGCCGTGGTTGCCGTGTTGATTCTTCTGTTAGTATTGATTTCAAGACTGCTGCAGCAAGCCGGTAACGTTCGTTTTCGTTTCGATGGTTTAGTACTTTTCGGTACCGCCGTTTTCTTTGCTTTTCATGCTTTTACTAATCTGGCAATGATTGTGGGTTTGCTGCCCGTGACCGGAATTCCCCTTCCGTTTATCAGTTATGGGGGATCTTTTCTGGTCAGTTGTCTCCTGCTATTGGGCATTGGCGAAAACCTTATTAGTAGTCAGCGATTATAAATCAGCGGTAAGTAAAAAAGTTTGATAAAAAAGGGCCAAACCTTAAATTTTCATTGATGTATCCTAATAGAGTCCCCCACCAAAAAATAAACCTGATTATCATTCGCGGATTCCTGTTTGGAGTGCTGGTGATCTTTTTAACCGGTTGTGGTAGTAACACGGCCCTTTTGGTAAAGGTCCAGGAAAAACAAGCCCTCCAAGACAGTACTATGGCCGCTCTGAAGAGCAAAATGAAAGAAGTAGAATCCGAAATGTTGGCTTTACGTGACACTTATGATGAAGACCATAAAACGATGGAGGACTTGTATCGCCTCAATGCGGAGATAAAAAAGAGTGTCGCGGCCCTGAAGAAAAATAACAAAGAGCGCATAAACAAACTGGAAACAGCGGTGGCCCCTGGGGGTACGGTGGAAGCACGTCTGCTTAGTTCTTTGGACTCCTTGCAGAAAGTCGCACAACAGCAGTTTGATACTTTGTTTAAACAGGTTGAAGAGCGGTTAGCATCCCAGGAGAAAGCTCTTCTAGCTAGCCAGACAAAATTGGACAGCCTGAGTCAATATGGTTTAAGAGCCGGCGGCCCCGGGGCTTCGGTAGCTGGAGAGGTTTCCACGGATTCCAGCATGGTAGATTTTCGCCTGGCCGTGAATGAACATTTAGCACGGATCGACCAGCGCTTGCGTACCCTGGAACAGCACATCCGGCTTCAGGACAGTTCCACTTACGACATCTTGTCGCAACTGGTTTTGCTTGAAAATAAAATCATTTCCCTGACTAATTCTTTTAACACCATAATATCCATGACCCCTTCAAGCTCTTCCCAGCCGACCTCAAGAGGAGTCTCCAGTCCCACTGTTTCAACTACCAGCAATTCTTCCCCGGTATCTGGACACCTTTCCGTTGACGAATACAGACAGCATTACATTGATGCTCTCAGCCTCTACCAGGCCCGCAATTTCCGTGAAGCTATAAAGAGGTTTGAGAATCTACTGGCCGTTGATAGGAATAATGAACTGGCTGATAATGCCCAATACTGGATCGGAGAGTGCTATTATGGGCTGGAGGAATACGAACAGGCATTAAATGCTTTCCGCAAAGTTTTCAATTTCCCGGGATCCAATAAGTTGGAAGCGGCACAGTTCAAGATCGCTTATTGCTATTTGCAGTTGGGACAACGCTCCAAAGCCAGACAGGAATTGGAGGATTTCCTTCGAAAATATCCCAACAGCGAGTATGTGTCTCGGGTACGTCAGATGTTACAGCAACTTTAAAGGCCGTTTATAATGCCCACTAAAGTTTATTTTGTTTCTGCTGAAGTTGGTCCGTTTTCCGGTGTTACCCCTACGAAAGATTTTTCTTATGAAACTGCCGCAGCTTGGCACAGTCATAAACATGACGTTAGAATTTTAACTCCCAGATATAATTTCATCAGCGAACGTAAATACGTCATCCGCGAAGTAATCCGTCTGCGGGAGGTTCCGGTACAGCTAAAGGACAAGGAGCTGGTCGGTTCGGCTAAATCCGCCTTTCTACCCGGCACTAAGGTCCAGGTGTATTTTGTAGATCAGCCGCGAGAATTCGGCAGCAAAAACAAAGCTATATTTAAAGTGGCCGAGGGGCGATACAATTCACATAATCCCGAGCGATTTTTCTTTTTTTCTAAATTCAGCCTGGAAAATCTCACCTTTTTGTACTGGCAACCGGACTATATCCTGTGCAACGATTGGCCCACCGCCCTGGTACCGGTACTGTTGAAGACCGTGTACCGTGAAGACGATTTTTTTTCCGGCATGAAAACAGTGCTCAACATTGTAAACCCAGATGAGTTTGGCAAGTTTGAGAAAAAGGAATTTCAATTAAGTGGATTGCCATTAGAAGTAACCGAGGGATTTGAAAATAATCTGCTGGCTTTAGCGGCTGCTTACGCGGATACGGTTACGGTGATTGATCATCCAGAGCTCAAAACCTGGGAACAGTTACAGCGGAATGAGCTTTTTAGGGAGCAAGTCGAGGCTAAGGGTGATCAGTTTAAGGTATTTAAACTTTCTAATACCGAGTCTGAGGGATGGCGACGGGTTGCGCAGGAGCTGGAAGATTTTCTGGCAATGGAAGAATAACGGGTTCTAAGGACAAAAATGAAAGTTAAGATCAAGTGTTAATCACTTGATTTTTTTATTTTTTCTACGTTTTATCCCCCCGCAATGAATTATATGGAACATGAAGCCTAGGACATCGTTGATATGCATATGAAATCCCATTTGTTGAAGTTAGCCTTGAAATATCTCTGGCCAATGGCCTTTATCATCTTTGCTTGTGAACAACCTAAACCCTGGAACGGATCGGAACTAATAGACAGTCCCTTTCAGACGGTTTCGGAAACTCTATTAGTTTCTCGAGCTCAGGTCAGTGCGATAAACGATTCCTTTCAGTGGTCCGAAGCTGATCGGGTTTATCTAGGTAACTATCGCGGCGCCACTGGAGCTTTTTTCATAAAATTTTCGGTTCCGGATAGCATCAGAAGTCTGGCTCCCGATAGTATCCGACTACAATTGCGTTTAGGCGTAACATATTACGATAGCAGCATTCTTAATGCTGATAGCCTTAAAATAATGGTTGTGCTTTTACCTGATTTTAATGATCTCTCCGTATCCCGACTGATCCCGGACAGCGCTTTCACCCATTCCACTTTGCCTTTATTAAAGCAAATCCAGGTCATTCAGTTTTCTTTGGATACGTTGTCACACTTTACTAGTCGTGACACATTTGCCATTGGCCTATTCTCACCGGATAGCGGTATGGCTCAGCCACTATTTACCCCTGCAGCGGGAAGTGCTTTTAGACCGTTGATCCACTGGTACACTCAGGTTGACACTGATTCCGCAGCGGTATTTAGCTTGACCATAGACAGTACCCAGGTGGTATTTCAGGCACCAGAAGGCGCGATGGATTCAGGATTTGTGGTGGATGGACTGGTAGGTACCGGTTTTTCAATCCAAGCCGATATGGGTAATGACACCTCCCTGTTCGAACATCTACTGGAGGGCAAGCTGGAAATCCAATGGGATTCGGTGGCCAGCTATTTCCCCGCTGCAGCTGACAGCGGTAAAGTGGCGCTTACAATCGAGCTGCGAGAACCTGTCTACAATGGTAAAATGACGCTGCAATTGGGAGCGGCGGACCTGGACACGGCAGTTTATGACATAACCAATCTTATCGCTCCGGTGATCACCGGTGGCGATTCTCTGTTGACGGTGGAGGTTCGTCCTGTCAGCTCCTCGATTGCGGTACCCCAAGCTGTTTTAGCGTCAACTGATTTCCCGGTGAAGATATATCTATCTCTTGCTCAGAGGGTTAAACAGTGAAAACGAAAGCTTTATTAATATCCTGCGCGTTATTGATTGGATTCGTCCCTCTCACTCTCCTGGCACAATCACCTCGCAATAGTTTGGCGTACGGTAGTTTTATAGAAAGTACCAATCCCGGGGCTCAGGCATTAGGCCATGCCCTTACTGCTTACCATGATTCCATTCAAATCATTGGGGACAATCCGGCGGAGATATACGGTTTCCCGCAAGTAATTGCATTTTTCAGCTTTGAAAGCCACTCCACTCGTTGGTGGGCGGAAGATCAGGAAATAACCAATGTTGGGGGAGGGTTTGGCTATTTTTCTTTGGCTTTGCCTTTAGGGCAAAGTGCCGGTGCCCTGTTGAGTGTCGAACCCATCACTGATCTTTCTACCTTGATGAATTACAACGCTGATTCCACGACTAACTTCTCCATGGCTCAAGGGGGTGGGATTTGGTCAATGGCGGTGGCTTTTGGTTACCGTTTGAACAAAATGACCAGCCTCGGGATGCGGTGGCGGTATCTCTATGGCCTATTTGATCGCCGGGAAGTTTTGAATTATCCCAACACCCGATATCGCTACAATATTTATCAATTGAAGGGCAGAATCGCCGGGCAGAATCTTCAGCTTGGTATTCAATACGCCTTTACCCCCCGGTTTAGATTGGGCGGCACTTTTGAATGGGGTTTATCCACGCCAGTATTTGAGGGTAATGCTTATGATTACGATATACCCAGGAGCGCCTCCAATGACGACTATTTGGAGAAATGGCGCTATTTCCAAGCGGTCGGACAACCGGGTGGCGTAGTTGATACCATACCGTATAACGAGGTCTTAGAGGATTGGCCTTGGAATGTTGAGATTGGGTTTGCTTATCGCCGAGGTAATGGAGGGCATTTCCTATTGGCGCTGTCTCAACGCTACTTTCCCCAGGAAGCTTTCCGACACTCAGAGATTTTCCGTCTACCTGAAGGTTGGCGTGGGATGTCTTCGGGAGCGCTTAAATTCGGATATTACCAAAAGGCTAGGGATGAGGGGAGCCGTTTCTGGCTTGATCGACTCTCGTGGCGGGTTGGTTTTATTGCCAGAAATCTATACGTAACACCGCGGTCCAACGACTATGTACGGAGTACGCTGATGGCGGTGGGGTTCTCACTACCGGCTAAACATCACCGGTACCGTATCTCACCAACCTTTGTTTATGAGCACTGGCAAGCTGCCGACGGTTTGCCGGAGGAAAGTCGTTGGAGTTTAGAGGTTGGGTTATATTTACAAGAAAAATGGTTTGGAAAATTCAGAAGGAGATGAAAGGACACGCGCTATGAAAAGTAGTTGGGGGTCTACCATTGGATTATTGACCGCTTCTTTATTTGTGTTGGTAGCCGCTTGTCAACCGCCCAGTCCCAGCCCGGAAGAATTGGCGGCCCAGGAAAAGGCGCGGCGGGACTCCTTGCGGCGGGCTAATCAGGGAAAATGTTTTAAATATTTGAGTTTTGCTACCGAGTACTACAAAAACAAGAGTTACCAGGACGCGCTGAATAATTATCGGCGTCTTTTCCAGCTCTCCTGCATCCAGATTGATAGCTCATTCGCTAAAGACGTATTTGCTTTTGTGGGCAATTGCTTCCGTGAGCTGGGACAAATGGACTCGGCTTTATACTACTATGACAAAGGTCTGCTCATCATCCCTGAGGACAAATACTTGCGGCAAAGCAAGATTTTCACCCTTAAAAAGCTTGGAATGGAAGATTCGGTTCTAATCGAGCAGGCTGAATTGCTCAAATACGATTCGACCAACTTGGCTCTGGCCGGGAAATTGGCCGACGCCTATTTTGAGAATGAGCAGTTCGAAAAAGCCCGCGATATGGCCCAATTCATCCTGCGTCACGATCCTCACAATCGGGACGCCATGAATATTCTCAGAGAATCTCTCCTTGAGCTGGGTGCGGATATAATGGGAATCGTTAAGGCTCGCTATGACGAAAATCCAAATGATGTGGATAATGCGTTGGAGTACACCAACCTCTTGATGGATCGTGGAGAGAACGAATCCGCTCTTAAAGTGTTAGAGAAAGTCCATCTAGCACATCCCAATAATCTCACCATTCTCCAAAAACTGGCTGATGTGTACAGTGCTATGGGTGACACCGAGAAGCTCATTATAACCCTTAAAAAGCAGGAAAAGTTGAATAAAACCGACATCAATGTGAAGTTCGAACTCACCGCTGCGTACATTATGGCTGAGGAATATTCCAGGGCCCTGTTCTGGGCTGATAAGGCCATTAAAGCTGACCCCAAAAATGGTCGCGCTTGGTATAACCGGGGAAAGGTTTACGAAGCAGTGGCCGATGCCTGCACCGGGGCCACCATCAGTTTCGACGATAAGCTGGTGTACCAGATGGCTCTGGAAGATTATCGGAAAGCCCAAAAACTGGGCTATGGCCGCGCTCAAGCTAAAATCGATTTCTTGAAAGAAGCTCGAGCTCCTCAGAAAGGGGACTGGTTCTTCAACGGACGGGATTATATAGATAAGAAGGGGTATGCCGCTCCCAAAAAAGACTGTTATAAATGGCTTAAACGCAAGGTGAAAGCACCCAAAGGTTGAACAAAAAGGTTATAATCGGCTCCGATCACGCTGGGTTTGCTGCCAAAGAGCAGCTTAAGCAAATTCTCAGCGGATGGGGGTACACGGTCAAGGACGTTGGCTGCGAGAGTGATACTAGTTGTGACTACCCGGACTATGCCCAGGCTGTGGCGCGGGGCATTTTGCAGGAGGACTTTGACCGGGGTGTGCTCATCTGCGGGACGGGGATCGGTATGAGCATTGCAGCCAACCGTTTCCCGGGTATCAGAGCTGCGCTGTGCACCTCCGAGGAACACGCCCGTCTGAGCCGCTTGCACAATGATAGTAACGTTCTATGCCTGGGAAGCCGTCTTCAAACGGTGGACGCAATGCAAAATATTCTGAAGGTCTGGTTGGACACCGCTTTTGCCGGGGGTCGTCACCTGCGACGGATTCAGAAGATTGAGAATAGGGGGTAATTATGAGTGCTTTAGCCCATCTGGCCAATTTTGATCCAGCTGTCTACCGAGCCGTTATGCAGGAGCGGAATCGGGAGCACAGCACTCTGGAAATGATTGCCTCGGAGAATTTTGTGAGCAGGGCCGTATTGGAAGCGGCCGGAAGTGTTATGACCAACAAATATGCCGAAGGCTACCCCGGCAAACGGTATTATGGCGGTTGTGAAGCAGTGGACGAAGCGGAAAACCTGGCCCGGGAGCGAGCCAAACAGCTTTTTGGAGTTGAATATGTCAACGTACAACCCCATTCCGGCTCCCAGGCCAATATGGCTGTCTATTTCACTTTTCTCAAGCCAGGGGACACGTTACTGGGAATGGACCTGGCCCACGGAGGCCACCTGACTCACGGCAGCCCGGTAAATTTCTCAGGTCGGCTGTATAACGTAGTGTTCTACGGTGTCCATCCCGAGACCGGGTATATCGATTACGATCAAGTTCGGGATTTGGCTTTGAAACACCGACCCCGCTTAATTATTGCCGGCGCCAGTGCCTATCCCCGTTTTTATGATTACGCTCGTTTCCGGGAAATCGCCGATGAAGTGAACGCTTTCCTGATGGCTGATATTGCCCATCCTGCGGGCTTGATTGCAGCCGGGGTACACCCTGCACCCTTCGAACACTGTCACGTGGTAACCTCCACAACTCATAAGACTTTGCGTGGGCCCAGAGGGGGATTAATCCTGGTGGGCCAGGATTATGATAATCCGTTCGGAATCGTGGCCCCCAAGAGCGGGCGAATCCGGAAGATTTCTGAGCTGCTGGATTCCATGGTCATGCCGGGGATTCAGGGCGGCCCGTTGATGCATATAATAGCGGCGAAGGCTGTGGCTTTTGGAGAAGCCCTTAAACCCAGTTTTAAAGAATATGCCCGCCGGGTGGTGGAAAATGCGAAGATCCTGGCAGAGGTGCTCTTGGAGCGGGGCTATGAGTTAGTTTCCAAAGGAACCGATAACCACCTCTTGCTGATTGATCTCACCAATAAAGGCATATCAGGTAAAAAAGCGGAACGAGTGCTGGAAGCGGCTGGAATTACCGTAAATAAAAATATGGTGCCCTTTGATAAACGTAGCCCCCTGATTACCAGTGGTATTCGTATCGGTACCCCTGCTTTGACTACCCGCGGTTTCGGACCGGAAGAAATGCGACTGGTGGGCGAGTTTATCGATCGGGTGCTTTCAAATCCCGATTCAGAAGAAACCCTCAGCGCAGTTCGCAAAAGGGTGCAAACCCTAGTGAGAGATTTTCCATTGTATCAGGACATCGAATAGGCTATGAACTGTCCCCGGTGTAATGCCGCGGATACTCGAGTAATAGACTCTCGCTCCGCCCAGGAAGGTAAAGCGGTGAGACGCCGACGGCAGTGTACTGCCTGCGGGCATAGATTCACCACCTACGAATACGTTGAAGGTCAACCGTTGATGGTTATTAAAAATGACCAACGGCGGGTTCCGTTTGACAGGGAGAAAATCCTGCGCAGTGTTTCTATTGCTTGTAAAAAACGGCCGGTCAGTATGGACGACCTGAATCGATTGACGGATGAGATAATCCAGGATCTGAATCTAATAGGCGTTCCCGAGATAACCACTCGCCAGATAGGTGAAACGGTGTTACGCCACCTCCGGGATCTGGACGAGGTCGCTTATGTGCGTTTCGCCAGTGTGTACCGCAATTTTCAGGATATCCAGGAATTCAAAAAGGCTCTGGATAACATCTGAACCTCGCAGATGATCGAAATAGAAAACATCCATAAATCTTTCAACAACCATGAAGTTCTCCGGGGGATTAGCCTGAGAGTTGAACAGGGTAAGAATACGGTGGTGATGGGGAAGAGCGGGGCCGGTAAGAGCGTTTTACTAAAACTGATTTTAAGACTTTTATGGCCCGATGAAGGGCGAATCATTGTTGATGGGGTAGATGTTTTCGAGCTCAGCAAAAGGGAACTAAACCGGCTCCGGCTAAAATTCGGGATGTTGTTTCAGTCAGCGGCACTTTTTGACAGTCTGACGGTATATGACAATGTGGGTATTGGTTTGCGTTTTTTGAAAAGGATGCAAGAAGATGAAATGCGGGAGAAAATATTACAGTGTCTGGAAATGGTTGAGTTGGAAGATGTGAGCGACAAATACCCGTCCGAACTGAGTGGAGGAATGCGCAAGAGGGTTGGCTTGGCCCGAGCCATGGCCATGGACCCCCAGTACATACTCTATGATGAACCTACTACGGGGCTGGATCCCATTACCTCTGATGCCATCGCCAATCTAATCCGCAAATTGCAGCGTGAACTTAAGATCACCAGCGTCATAGTCACCCATGATTTGAGAACCGCTTCCATAGTAGGCGATAAGATCGCTTTGTTAAATGATGGAGTATTTTGTTTTACAGGCACAGTAGAGGAGATGCTGGAAAGTGATAACCCAATGGTTCAACAATTTGTCCATAGTAAAGAAGGAGTTATAAATGGTCGATAGTGGGGTTATATCCCAGGAACTACTGGAAATCATTGTTTGTCCCGAGACTCATCAGGCGCTAAAACTTGCCGATGAAGAACTTCTCAATAGGTTGAATGCTGATATTAAAGCAGGTAAAATTAAAAACGTGGATGGAGAGCTAGTTTCTGAGCCATTAGAAGCTGGCTTGAGGCGGGAAGATGGTAAACGCATTTATCCCATTAGAGACGGCATACCAGTGCTCTTGATTGGCGAAGGAATTGACCTATAACACTGCTGTAGACGATAATTGGAACGCGACAGCTTTGAATTTGTCATTGCCGGGAAGAGGCCCTATATTCCAGCCACAAGAAAGGAGAACCGCAGAGCCAAAACCGTTAGTTAGATCCCTTTCCCCTTCCAACTGGACAACCACTATTTCAACCGAATGCATCTTCTCATTCGGTTTTTTATTGAAGGAGTACATATGAGCCTTAAAAAACTTTGCTTGTTAATACTGGTTTTGATGGGTACTTCCCTGGTGCGAGCCCAGGGGACTGCTAGCGCTATATTTTTACTGATTTCTCCCGGCGCCCGAGCGGGTGGAATGGGTGAAGCTCAAGTAGCCGTGGCTAACGATTCCTATGCCAGCTATTGGAATCCTGCCGGTTTGGCGTTTCAAAAAGGAGTTGAGATTTCAGGGATGCACGTTAATTGGCTCCCGGGGCTGGTCAATGATATGTACTATGACTTCCTGGCCATACGAGTCCCCGCACCTAGTTATTACGGTGTAGTTGGGGGCCACATCATTTATTTGGATGCTGGAAAACAAACATGGACCGATGATCAGGGAAATGAATTAGGAACCTTCAGTACTTATTTTACAGCGGCGGCTCTGAGCTATGCGACTATGTTAAGTGATAACTCATCAATTGGATTCAATTTCAAGGTGGTCTATCAGCACTTAGCAGATAGAGGTGTGACCGTAGGTTCCGAAAACACCAATCCAATTGCCACCAGCCTTGGCGTGGATATTGGTTACCTTAAGCGGCACTGGCTGAGTGACCGATTGGATTTCGGAGTCTTACTTTCCAACGTCGGTCCTAAAGTCACTTTTAATGACAAAGCTCAGGCAGATCCTATGCCCACCAACCTAAAGGTGGGATGGAACTGGCGGGTGATTAAAGGGCAATACAATACACTGAACCTGGTCTATGATGTGAACAAACTATTAGTAGCCAGCTATCCCGATATGGATTGGGATGGTGATGGATTCGTAGGCGGCTATGACCAGCATGGCAATAAATACATTGTCAATAACGAGGTTTTACAAGGTGATTATAACGCCAAGGGGCAAAGAGAAACAGCCCATACCGATCCATGGTATCTGGCTTTGGTTACTTCCTGGTTGGACGACTGGTACCTGGGTGGGGATCGGGATCTGGATAACGACAAGAAAATCGGGGGTTACAATGCCGATACGGTAGCTGTAGCTGGCGGCAAATACAATTCATTGGGGCAATTGGAGGTCGGTAACGCTAAGCAGAGAAGTTTCAGCGCTGAATTACGTTCACTGGTTCATAACATTGGTCTCGAATACTGGTATAATCAAATGTTTGCTATCCGAGGGGGATTCTATTACGACTATGAAGGTAAAATCATTGCTCCGACGCTGGGAATCGGCTTGCGTTACGGCAACTACGGCTTTGACTTCGGCTATATAGTGGAGAAGCAGGATCATCCCCTGAACAACACTATGCGCTTTTCGCTGCTCATCAAATTTTAGCTCTCGTTTTTAAATGAAACTTCGGCGAGTCCTGTTGGCGGGGGCCGCTATTGTTGCAGCCCTGGGAAATTCGAAAATCATTGCAGCTCCCCTAAACGCCCAGGAGCTGACAATTGCGGCCATTCGAATTTCATTTCAACCGGATCAGGACCCCGCAACCGCCGGAAATGGTCTCTTTGTGCTCTCCCCGGATTCACTCCCCGGTTGTTCCGAGCGACGCCTGGATCCGCCCCCACACGATAAAGAATATTTTAAAGACCACCTGAGAGCAGCCGCATTCTATTGGAGCAAGGTAAGCCGGGGAAACGTGACGATCGATACTTTACACTTGGCAATATTTCCACCTGGTGACACTGCAGCCTATCAACTTGCTCATCCAATGTCATATTACCACCCATACATGGATTTGGGGGATACTCTATCCCATCTGGTGGAATTAATCCAGGAAGCGGTAAATCTGGCAGACGCCGATGTGGATTTCAGTGCCTTTAATACCTTTATTTTCTTTCATGCCGGCTTAGGAGGTGATTTCGCTTTCGTGCTGGATCCCACTCCCGGCAACATTCCCTCCACCTATTTAAGCCAATCAGATCTCGAAGCTTACGGGGGAATAGCAACTGACGAAGGACCGTTAACGAATGCTATTCTATTACCCGAAACCCAGAATTTTCTCCAATTTGCGGAAACTCGCACCCTTTTCAATCCCCAACCATGCAATTACCAGTTTGCCCTCAACGGTACGGTAGCGCTGTTGCTAGGATTCAGAATCGGCCTGACTCCGCTGTATGATCTTTATACCGGGAGAAGTCATGGCGGTCGCTTTGCTTTGATGGATCAGGGTAGCAATAATGCTCATGGGCTGGTACCAGCTCCCCCCATGGCCTACAATCGAATTCAGGCCGGATGGGAAGAACCTCAGGTAGCCAATATCGGAGATAGTGTGAGTTTAGATATTGATGGTCCACCGGTTAAAATTCCCATCGGTCCCGCGGAATACTATCTCATTGAAAATCGCCAACGCAACCTGGAGCAGCCTATCGGTTGGGAGACCTGGGTTGACAGCATAACCAGCGACACCTTTTCAGTACAGCTTTCTCCACGAGGGGTAGTGCTCCAGGTTGATGAACAAACGGCAGGACTGCCTGGAAACGGTTTGTTGATTTGGCATATTGCCGAATTCGCTCGTGGGCCTGATGATAATCCCAACGGCTTGGAACCGTATTTAATCAGCCTGGTGGAGGCCGACGGGGCACCGGATATCGGCTACCAGAGCCGGATTTTATTTGCCGATTTCCTGGAGACCGGCTGGTGGTTTGATCCCTGGTTTGCCGGAAACCAGGGGTGGTTCGATCTGAATCGTATCGAACCAGTAATAGGGGACAGTTTGCTGCGATTTACCTCTACCACCCATCCGGCAACCATAAGCAAGCGAGATTACCCAACCTATTTGCGGGTGGAGAATATCTCGGCTCCCGGGCGGACTATGCACTTCCGCGTTGGCTCCGATCGTGTTGTTCCTTTTCCTGAGGGAGCCGAATTAATTGGAATCGGAAGCGACTCCACGGGAGAGCCGCTGGTGTGGTTGGATGATGGTCAGGTTTATCTCGTCGGTTACAGTCTTACATCAGATACACTTAAGCCGATTGTTCAATTCTCCCGGAGACGTGTTTTTAGCTCACCTTCGGATAGTCTGATAGGTTTTTCGGATCCCATATTTGTGATCTTCAATGGCCGGGGTAATGCATTCTATAACTATTTGACCGACACGCACATCGAGGATACTACGGGAGGCCCGGTCAAGCAAATTATCCGCACTGAGGATTCGCTTGCATATCTTGTCAGTAAAAACCAATCCAGTACGATTTTCACCATTCCTGTTGATCTGAGCGCTCCACCGACAGCCCAGGTTACCATTCCTTTGGAAGTGGAGCGTTTCTACCGCTTCGATCCGGATTGGGCCTGGGCTACGTCAGATTCGTTGTATACTCCCGTTTCACATCCTTATGCCATTAGTGGAGACGTTTATCAGCCGGTTGAAGTTTTTGAAATGCAACCTTCAAGTATGCATCGAACCCCAGTTGGATGGCTGTATGTGGATGAGGATAATCAGTTGGTATTCAGGGCAATAGGGGATACCATTAAAGTTCTGCGGACTGCTTTTACCGGCACATTTCTACCTTTTGACATACCCACCGAGCAGGGGCTGGAGGGCATATTTTTTACCACCGGGTATGGTGAGGTCATCAGCAGTAGCGGTCTAGCGTATTATGGTTCTCCTTTCGTTCTGGATGGTGAACCGTTGGCAAGGCCGGTCATCGTTTCAGCTTTTGATGCTCCAATCGCTTTCTTTTTCCCTTATGAGGATGGCTATGGGGTTTATGATCTACAGGGTAAGAGGTTGGAAAGAACAATCCTCCCTGAGAGTCCCGCTATTAAAGATGTGTTCTATTCAAATCGTGAAACGTTAATAGCTAGCGAATTTTATCTCCTGCGTCTACCCCTTGAGAGTGAATCATCAATTAATCCAAACTTCGCCATAAATTCCCTTCGGGAACGAGCAGCTTGGTGGAGTGATTCGTCATTAACTCATGAGGTGGCTTTGATTGAGCCCGGCTCAGGATTCATCTATCCCAATCCGATTCGGGGAAAGACTGCCACCGTCCGCGTGCATTTAGGGGCGGTAACCTCCTGGCGGATACGCATTTTTACCACTGCGGGCAACGAAGTTATCGATGTTGCCCCTGTGCCCGTTTCGTCTCATGCTGTAAATGAGTGGCGCTGGGATGTGAGTAATCTCTCCAACGGGCTTTATCTGATACAGCTCGAGGCGGAAGGAAATGGGAAAAAAGAACAGGTTTTAATCAAAGCGGCGGTGGTGCGGTGAAACGACCCCTGGGGTTGTTTTGCATCATTCTGCTACTTGGGGTAAAACTTTCCGCCCAAGCCCGTTTTACTCACTCTGAGCTGACCTGGCGTACCTTGGAAGGGGAGCACTTTGTAGTGCATTACCATCAGGGCACCGCCTGGACCGCCACTGAAGTTTTAAATGTGGCGGAGGACATCTATAAGCCGATAACCGAACTATACCAATACCAACCTGAAAACAAGACTCATCTAATCATCTGGGATACGGATGATTTCAGCAATGGTGCTTCGTACTACTTTGATAACAAGATAGATATATGGGCCATGCCTTTGGATTACAAGCTAAGGGGCTCTCATTATTGGTTACGTGATGTGGTAACCCACGAGTTTACCCACATCGTCAGCTTACGAGCGGCCCGGAAATTCAAAGGTTCAATCTCCGCCAGCTATTTTCAGTTCATTCAATACGAACCGGAACGGCGGGACGATGTGTTATACGGCTATCCCAACGCCCTGGTATCCTATCCTTTGCCCAGCGTGGTTGTACCCATGTGGTGGGCGGAAGGCGTGGCGCAACATCAGGCCAATGGAAGCAGATACGATTACTGGGACAGTATTAGGGATATGATTCTCCGGGACCGCTGGTTGCATAAACGTCTTCTGTCCTTTAATGAAATGGATGGTTTCGGCAAAGGGGGAATAGGCAATGAAAGCGTGTATAACCAGGGGTTCTCTTTTGTGAATTACCTTGCAGAACATTATGGTGATGAAATCCTGGAAAGAATCACGGAGCGCTTGACGAATCCGTGGAACTATTCGTTTTATAAAGCTCTTTCAGAGCTTACAGGTCGCTCTAAAACGCAACTTTACCGAGACTGGATTGCTTACTTAACCGAAAGATTCAAAGCCGAGCTACCTAGCACGGATGAACAAACTTCCGTCTCGATTTTTCAAACCCGCGGGTCAGCCAATTTCTATCCGCGACATCATTCAGCCTCAGGACGTTTGGCATTCATCTCCAACATGGGGGAGGCCTATTTCGGTAGAACGGCCCTGTTTGTACAACAGCCTGGTGAAGAACCGCGACGAGTAACCGCTGCTGCCGGTTTTGCTTGGAGTCCAATTACCGACACCCTAGTGGTGGTTAAAAAAAGCTTCTATGACCAGGGAATTCCAGGCGGTTATTCATTCAAAGATACAGAAGGGCCCCATTTTTCCTTTTTGCACAAGAAGGTTAAGGCTACGTGGCGATTGCCATTGCAGGGCTCTCGCTATTTTGATCTTTATC
Organism: uncultured Lentisphaeria bacterium; assembly: GCA_964469505.1. Taxonomy (GTDB): domain Bacteria; phylum Fidelibacterota; class UBA8477; order UBA8477; family JABMPR01; genus CAYXZO01. The sequence continues at coordinate 34,300 of CAYXZO010000005.1, forward strand.
TGTTGCATCCCGATAATCCTGACAAACTTAGAAGGTTGACCAACGGTGCTCGGGCGAAAAACCCGGTTTGGTCACCTGATGGCAAACAAATAGCGTTTATTAATCTCCGGGATGGCACCAATAACATTTGTATTGTGGAACCGGCTCACCCCGATAGCGTACGGCAGCTAACCCGATTTACCCCCGGTACCCAGATTTACACCTTATCCTGGTCTCCTGATGGGAGCCGGCTGTTGTTTGACCGGGCGACAGGGTACAACCGGGATATTTACATGTACGATTTCAGAACGAAGGAAGTGCGACCAGTATTTGCCGAGAAGTGGGACGAGCGAAATCCTTTTTGGATCACCGATTCCACCCTGTTGTTCAGCGATGATCGTACCGGAATCTTTAACCTTTACTGGGCTGAGCTGAACCTGGGCAAGGTTCGGCAGCTTACCGCCGTTAATGGGGGAGCTTTTCAGGCTGAACTATGGCAGGATACACTTTTTTTCAGCTACTATGACAGTTTGGGCTACAAATTAGCCTATCTTCCCTTGAAAAAGGCTTTATGGAAGGCTGCTGAATCAGGTTCTCTTAGCTACTTAAGCAGAATACTTAAGGCCGACTATGTGCGGGAATTGGCGCCGCGTCAGGGAGTGCCCTATCGTTTCCAGGCCGGCCCCATGTTGATTGCACCTCGGTTACAAGTGGAGTATGATGCCGCCAAAGGTAGTACTTATCTCAAACCTGGGTTTTATTTCTTTTCCAGTGAATGGATAAACAAATTCAACCTTCTGGGGGGATTTGATTTCGGGTTTAACAAAGATTTGGACTTTTTCTTTCTAGCCGAATATCGCGGTTTTCGCCCCCTCTTACGCCTGGAATTCTACCGACTGGTGCGCAATACACAGGAGGAATTGAGTTATCTCAATGGTATCTACAAGGTTCAAAGCCGACTTCAGTTTACCATGACTCAGGGGGTAGCGTCCATAGAATTGCCCATTGGCGGCAGCCACAATCTTATGGGAGATTTCACGTTAACCAATTATAACACATACCTCGCGCCTCATGTGCTGAACGGACTTCCGCTGGGGGGGATCAGCTATGATTATTTCAAGGGATGGGATGCCGGTTTGATCTATCGAGGAGACTGGTTGAAACCTGAACCGTCCCAGGACATCAACCCCCAGGGATTGCAGGTGGAGATCGGCGCGCGACGCAATCATCATTTGTTCTTGAGCGGATATGGCTACAACGAAGATACGGGAAATTGGGGTAATATTTACGACACCTTCGATTATTGGCGATGGAGTTTCAATGTTTTCTACGCCCGTTCCTTGCCCGCAATCTTAGGTGGGAAAATTGGTCTGCGGGGAATAGGCGCTGGACTAAGTCGTAATTCAATCGATTCCTTTTTCTACGAGTTTGGTGGTGGAGCTCCAGGGCTTAGAGGTTACCCCTACTTTTCCCTTGGTGGAACCAGAAAGTTAATTTTTTCTGGCTTCTGGCGTCGGCCGCTCTTTCGGGATGCCTATTGGAAGGTAGGGCATTATACATTGAAGGATGTTTATTTCGGTATTCATTGGCAAGTAGGGACGGCATGGGTCCCCGATAGCTCTTTGTGGAAACCTGGCTTGGATTTCAATGAAAGAGGTCGTGAACTTCTGAGAGATCTTAATCAGGCCTCCTGGTTACAGGATTTTGGATTCAGCTTGCGTGTGGGAGGTTTTTCGTTTTACGCCTATCCCACAGCGCTGGAAATCTCCGCATACTACGCACCTGAACAATTAGCTTACCGGGAAGACCCGGATATTAAATACGGACAGGAATGGCGCTTTTATTGGAGCCTTTTATTTGCATTCAATTAAGTTACGGCCCGTGATGAAGTGGTCACCGGTATCCAGGCTAATCCACTCTCGATTTAATGTCTCTCCCGGACAAATATATTCTAGAGTCTCTCGACTATTTCGCCCATTCTCAAGGCTGCGTATCTCAAGTGGGGGAAAAGTGGCATCGGTTGCAATATCAATTTGTCTTTTCATAGTTCCGGTTTTAGGTGGGAATTCACTGGTATTGAAGGGCCGTTCAAAGAACAATATGGGAGGAGTAGCCACTATAGCCCAAAGCAGGTATCTTTTTCTGGCTGATACTAGTAAAGCCTCCAAAGACAGCACCCTGGGGAAGCGTCCCATGGCATTCCGAGGCCCCAAGGGCAAACGTTTCCTTTCTTCTCTACTGATACCCGGGTGGGGACAATATCAACGGCAACACTGGTTGCGTGCCGGTTCTTTTGCCCTGGCGGAAGCATTAGGATGGTATCTAAATATCACCTTGAATCGAAAAGGTAGTGATTACGAAGAACGTTATATCCAGTATGCCGATGAGCACTGGGACTATAATGCCTGGTTGCAAACGGGGCAGCAAACCCCAGATGGGGAGCAATACTGCGGATATTATCTTTCCCATGAGATTCCGTACCGAGAAATAAATGGAGTCAAATATCCATACAAAGATCAGCATTATTATGAGAATATTGGCAAATACAATGAGTTTTATTGCGGATGGGATGACTACGCTGACCATTGGCGCGACAGCCTAGGTGTGGAATATACTCCCCATAAAGTTCAGTACATTGAGTATCGGGATATTTCCAATTCCAGTTATCGGCAGGCCCAGAGAATTCTGTCCTTCATCCTGTTGAATCATTTTGTGGCCGCTTTTGAGGCCGCTTTCGGGCCCGATTGGAATATCGGTGGTCAGAAGGCCACATTACGGACCTTTTTTGCCCAGGAACTATTCATGCTCCAGTTCAGGATCCAATTACCATGAGAATTAAGAAGTATTTCAGCTTATCCATTGTGTTTGCCTTTCTAGTAGCTTGCGGCAGCCACGAGCCCTTAATGGATGCCAAGGATATCCCGGGGACCTTCAAGCGCGGGTTGGAATTATTTAAAAAGAAGAATTGGGAGCGGGCGGAGGAGGTTTTCAATTTCGTTTTATATAATGATCCGGCAGGGAAGTACGCTGATGATGCTCAGTTCTACCTGGCCGAGACCTATTTCAAAAGGGGCGAATACGAAACGGCTATGGACGAGTATGATCGGCTGCTAAACCGCATGCCCGATTCGCCTTTTGCTGAAAAAGCTTACTGGCGGAAAGCTCAGGCGGCCTACAAAACTTCCCCGGATTACCGACTTGATCAAGAGCCGACCCTGAGGGCCATTGAAGTGATTCAAAACTTTCTCGCCACTTATCCCAATAGTGAACACCGCTCAGAGGCGGAAAAATGGTTGGCTGCGTTATGGGACAAATTAGCCCATAAGCTATATGGAGCGGGGCGGCTGTACGAAAATATGGGTGAATACGAAGCGGCACTCATATACTACCGATCCACCTGGAAGCAATATCCCAACTCGAAGTATGCCATTAAAAGTCGTCTGCATGCCGCCCGCTGTTTGTTAGAGCTTGGTCAAACCAAAGAGGCTAAGAATCTATTGCGAAGAATCAGCAAAGGTTCTTTAGATAAAAAGGATAAATACCTGAAAGCCAGACTATTAGCCCGGCTCAAGAGCGGATCCTCATAGTATGAAACCTGAGCGCTTGTGTTGCTTCGGCGGTTCCTTCGATCCTCCCCATAATGCCCATTTCATCATCGCTGATGCCATAAGGGAAATTCTAGCCCTGAACAAGATTTTGTTTATTCCGGCCCTGAATCCACCCCATAAATACGCCTTGGGGCGGGTAACGCCCATTGAACATCGGCTAGCTATGTTGAAGCTTTGTATCAAAGGCCATCCACATTTTGATATTTCGGAAATTGAAATCCAGCGCGGGGGTGTATCGTACACTATCGACACTATCCGGCAGATAAAGCAAATCTATGGCATGACCAGGGATAATCTTTATTTCCTAATCGGGAGCGATTCGCTAATCTCTTTTAAAACCTGGAAAGAGTGGCAAGCAATTCTTGATGAGGCCCAAATTGTAGTGGCTCGTCGCCCGCGGTTCGAGCGGGAAGATGTTGCTCCTGACCTGCTGGAAAAGGTGATTTTTCTGGATTTGCCTCGGATTGAAATCTCCAGTTCCGAAATCAGGCGTCGGTTTTATGAGGGGCGTATGACTGATTTTTACATCCCCGAAGCTGTGAGTCGGTACATCGCTGAGCATGGTTTGTACCAACACCCAGGGCGAACGCAATAATGAGTTTAGGTCTTATTCTAAACCTGTTATTGATCATGGGAGCAGTTTTCATGCTCTTTTTCGGGGCTGAATGGCTGGTGCGAGGGGGGAGCAACATTGCTCGACAATTGGGGGTCAAGCCGCTGGTAGTAGGGCTCACTATTGTAGCTTTTGGAACCTCAATGCCGGAATTCGTAGTCAGCCTGATTGCCAATGTCTGGCGTGATTCGGCCACGATCGCCATCGGAAATATCATCGGCAGCAATATCACCAATGTCGGTCTAGTTTTGGGGATGAGCGCCCTCTTTTTCCCCATAAGTGTGCATTTCAGCCATGTAAAGCGGCAGCTGATATTTATGACGATGACAGGGATATTGCTGTATTTACTCTCTCTTAACGGAATTATCTCCCGTTTCGAGGGGGTGATAATGGTGTCCCTGCTGATTCTTTATGTATCCTATCTTTATCGCCATCCCGAAGAGGCAGCGGTGGAGACCATCGAAGTTGAAGATGGGTCCATTGTTAAAAACTTGTTTCTAGTGATTCTGGGTAGTGTGCTATTGTCACTAGGGGCCTGGCTATTTGTTGAGGGCGCGGTTTGGATCGCGGAAGCCCTGGGAGTGCCCAAACTGGTAGTCGGACTGACAGTGGTGGCTTTGGGAACTTCGCTGCCGGAACTTGCGGCCTCTTTGGTAGCGGCTTTTCGACGTCATGGAGACATTTCGGTGGGGAATATCATCGGAAGTAACATATTCAATATTCTATTCATAATGGGTGGGGTAGGGCTGGTTAAACCATTGACTGTCTGGGAGAAAAAAATTGTGGCCGGGCAGGTGGTAACCTATTTCCCCCACGCTCAATACTTGATAATGTTAGTTTTCTGCCTGGCACTTTTTCCTCTTACCTTCCACAATCGAATCGGCCGTAAGGCGGGGACCCTTCTGCTGCTTGGTTATGTAGGCTTTTATTACTATGTGTTCTATGATGCCATGCATTGATCAGGATTAAAATCGCCCTAACGGCAGGGTGCCGAATTAAAAAATGAACTTTAGATCCCTCTATTCTGAAAACCATGATTGAACATATTTGCCAAGCTACATGCAATACTCGCAGCCGATAATCAGCTTCAACAAGGTCGGTTTGGACTTTGATGGGCCGCCGATTCTGCGGCGGGTAAGCTTTACCATTGAAAAAGGCGAGTTTGTGTACCTGGTAGGGCCCTCGGGGGCCGGGAAGTCCAGCTTGCTGAAACTTATTTTCATGGATCTATTTCCTACTGCCGGGGAAGTAAAAGTCTTGAATTATTCTTCCAACACTATCAAGCGTCGACAGATTCCAAAGCTCAGGCGACGGCTGGGCATGGTTTTCCAGGACTATATGCTACTGGATGATAGGAATGTTTTTGAAAACGTAGCCTTGCCGCTGGAGATAATGGGGGTATCTCATAGGGAGATCGAGAGACGGGTCAACCGAGTGCTGGAAGAAGTAGGGCTAACCCATCGGCGCTTTTTCTCGCCCTCGGAATTATCAGGAGGCGAACAACAGCGAGTCTCTATTGCCCGGGCGGTGGTGAAAGATCCCATGGTTTTGCTGGCCGACGAACCCACGGGCAATCTGGATATGGCTGTTTCTTTGGAAATCCTGGAACTGCTGTGGCGCGTTCAGGAAAAGGGTACCGCGGTTATTATGGCCAGTCATGATATGGAGCTGTTGAAACATCGCCGGGCCCGTATGTTACGCCTTGTTGAAGGCGAAATCAAAGAGGGCTGGCCGCTGTGATTTTAGGTTTCATTCTAAGAGAAGGCTTTTCGGCCTATAGGCGGGCTAAACTGCCCTTTACTATTTCGATTCTGACCATAGCCCTTTCGGTTACCATGATCGGTGTAGGCATGTTCGCCGTGGATAATATGTTGCTGTTCCTGGAGAATCTACAATCGGATTTCGACGTGGAGATTTTCTTCCAGCCGGATGCTTCCGATGGCCAGATTGAATCCGCCGCCCGCAAGATAGCAGCACATCCCTATGTGAGTCGTTTCGTCTATATTTCCAAGGAGGATGCTGCGGAAAAGTTTGCCGAAGCTTTCGGAGAGGACGTCTATACTCTCCTGGACTACAATCCATTACCGGCGTCAATTCAAGTGTTCTTCAAGAAAGTTTATCGTACCCCGACCTATATCGCATCCTTTTTAAGGGAGGTGCAAAAAATGCCCGGGGTGGATGAGATTAATTACAAAAAAGATCTAATTGCCCGCCTGCAGAAGGTACTGCACTTTATCATCCTCGCTGGCGGTGTAGTGCTATTTTTCCTATTTCTGGGAGCTGTGTTCCTGACCTCCAATACTATTAAGCTTAGCATTATGAGTCGCTTTGATTTTATAGAGACCCTGCGTTTGATTGGGGCTGGTGATTTCACCATTAAGGCTCCATTCTTGTTGGAAGGCGTGATCCAAGGGTTTCTGGGAGGATTGTTAGCTATCGGTGCACTCTATGGCTTGTTTGTCACCCTTACCAGGTTGTTCCAGGGACAATTCCATTTGGAAGGAATTCAGGAAGTTCCCCTGGCCGCGCTTGTGCTGCTTTTGTTGGGTATTTTCTTAGGTTACCTGGGAAGCCTGCGCGCCGTAAGACGTTTCGTAAAGCTTGTTATTTAATAACTTACGAACCTAATCCACCGTTAAAACTGGGATTTAGACCTTGCTTTGATATTGGGGTGAGGATATTATAATTCCGCCATGGTAAAGAATAAAAAACAAGCCATATCATCACTATCTGAACGTGATGAACAAGTCCTGGCAGCCTTGATCAGGGATTACGTCAGGAGGGGTGTCCCGGTTGGCTCCCAACGGATTGTGGATATTAGTAGTTTACCGGTCCGGGCGGCCACCATCAGGGCCATTTTACACCGTTTGGAAGAATCCGGTTTTTTATATCAACCTCATACGTCAGCAGGACGAATTCCCACTGCTAAAGGCTACCGTTATTATATCGATTATTTAATGGCCCCACAGAAACCGGGTCCAAGCATGCAGCGCAAATATCAACGCTTCCTAAAACGCTTCGCCCGGGATATGGATCGACTCATTGAGCAAACCAGCCGTTTCCTCGGAGCTGAGGCGGCTTCGCTGGTCATTATCAGCAAACCGGTATATGCCCTGGCTACCATCAAGAGTGTTCAGTTAGTGGATCTGGATGCCGAACACTTACTTCTGGTAGTACATCTGAATCATGGTTATCTGAAAACTACGGCCCTCAAAGTTCGTAATCCCATTCCCCGGTCGGCTCTAAGGGAAGCTGAAGCTATTTTAGAGGATCTTTTCGGGGGTTACACTCTGGAAGAAGTTATCAACCTGAAAGAGGAACATCGAAAACGGCTACCGGTAGTGAGTAACTCCATGGTAGATCTGGTTTTGACCAATTTGAAGTCGGTGATAGAGAGTTTGACTACTCCTCGTTACACTTATTACGGGACCTATCAACTGCTGCAATATCCGGAATTTGCCGAGGCTGAGCGAATAGAGCCGCTGCTGGAACATCTGGAGGATCAAACTTTGTACCGGGACTTGCCGGTAGTCACTTCTTACCGTGAACCCCAGGTGTTCATAAGTAGCGAAGCAGGCCGACATTATTTGAAACCTTTTTCAGTTCTCTCCATCAGATATGCCGGGAACTTTTTTGAAGGAACGATTCATTTGATTGGGCCGATGCGGATGTATTATGAACGGAACTACGGTTGGCTGACGTATACAGCAGAGGAGATAAGTCGTTTTCTGGGGAGAGTATGAGGATTATGAGCGAGAAAGAACAAACTGCTAAACAAGAAATTGAAACCCATAAATCACGTAGCATAAAAGAGAGCAAAGCCTCAACAAAAAAGCGTAAAAGTTCCTCTCAAGCAGAGCGAATTAAAGTGTTGGAGGCTGAAATTGAAGAACTTAAGGCTCGGCTAGAGGAGGCTGAGAAAGCCAAAGCAGCAGCGGAAGATAAGATGCTGCGGGTCGTGGCGGAGTATGAAAACGCTAAAAAGCGCCAGGAACGGGAATTACAGCGCTGGCGGGAACGCGAACAGGAACGCCTGGTGCGAGGGTTATTGCCGTTGATTGACAATCTGGAGCGCTCCGCCAAATTCGAAAATGATGGCGAAGACAAAGAAGGCAGACATAAAATGGGTATTAAGCTGATTCTAGAACAGTTCCAAAAATACTTGAAGGATGAACTGGGAGTGGAGGCCTTCGACCCCCAAGGGGAGGTTTTTGACCCTGAGCTTCATGAAGCCATGATTACCCGCCACGAGGATGGAGTGGAACAGGGGCGTATCCTGGAAGTTTTTGAGCGGGGATACCGGATGGGAGAGCGGATAATTCGTCATGCTAAGGTAGTAGTGAGTCAGTAATGCCGCGCGATTATTATGAAGTCCTCGGAGTATCACGAGACGCCACCCAGGAAGAAATAAAAAAAGCTTACCGCAAGCTGGCGCTGAAATATCATCCCGACCGCAATCCCGGTAATAAGGAAGCGGAGCAGAAGTTCAAGGAAGCGGCAGAAGCTTATGCCGTCTTAAGCGACGAAGAAAAACGAGCTCAGTACGACCGCTTTGGTCATGCCGGCCTGAAGGGTTCTAACGGTGGACCTTTCACCGGATTCAGGGATATGGGGATTGAGGATATCTTCAGCCAGTTCCAGGATATTTTCGGCGATTTTGGGGGTTTCTCGGATCTGTTCGGGGGCGGAACCCGGACCAGAGGGGCTACCCGCAGCCGCGGATCGGATTTAAAGATTCGTCTGAAATTAACTCTGGAGGAAATTGCCACTGGGGTCTCAAAGAAGCTCAAAATTAAGCGCTGGGAAACTTGCCAAGCCTGCGGTGGAAGTGGTGCGGCTGATTCCAGCTCCATAACTGTTTGCGATACCTGCCAGGGTGCAGGTCGGGTTCGCCATGTGAGTCGCTCTTTCTTCGGGCAGTTTATTAACGAGCAAATATGTCCCCAGTGCGGCGGTACGGGTAAAATGATTAGGAATCCCTGTCGGGTTTGCCACGGTGAAGGGCGGGTAAAAACTGATGCCGTAATCACCGCTAAAATACCGGCGGGGGTCTCTACCGGTAACTATCTGACCTTAAGAGGGGAGGGTAACGCCGGTCCCCAAGGCGGACCTCCAGGGGACCTCATCGTACTGATCGAGGAAAAAGAACATCCTCTTTTTGTGAGACAGGATGACGATATCTATCTGGAAGTGGAGATTCCTCTACATATCGCAGTAAACGGCGGTAATATCGAGGTTCCAACCCTTCAGGGGAGAGTGAAATTGAAAATCGCGCCGGGTACCCAGTCCGGGAAATTTCTACGGCTGCGAGGCAAGGGCATCCCCCACTTGAAGAGTCATTACGTCGGTGATCAGTATGTCAGAATTCAAGTGCGAATTCCCACCAATTTAAGTCGCCGGGAAAAAGAGCTTTTCAATGAGCTGGAGAAAATTGAAAAAGCTGCCGGGAGGGATAGTATTATAACCCGGAAAATCCCAGAGAGCGGTTAAGTGTTGAATTTTACTACTCAGGAGCGCCGCATCCTTTTATTCCTGGCAGTATCCCTGCTGTTGGGGGGTATTCTGCGTTGGCGACAAAATCACCAGCAATTACGGGAATTGGAGGCCATAACTCCAGCACACATTGCACCACCACCCTTACAAATTCTGACTGCACCGCAAGACTCCGACTTGATCGCGAATCCGCTACCCAATTTGATCGATATAAATGAGGCTAATGAACGGGAATTGGCAACTCTGCCAGGAATTGGGTTGAAACTGGCGCGTAGAATCGTTACTTATCGCCAAAAGCATGGGAAATTCAAACATTTGCACGATATTCAGCGCGTTCGGGGAATCGGTCCTGCATTGTACCGCCGGATTGCGCCCCGAATTACAATTTCGAAATAGGGAGGTCCTGTGGCTAAAGACATTTTCGGCAACCACAAAGTAAATACCGCCATCATCATCGTATTGGCTTTTATGTTTGTCTCAGTCATCTATTTCCCCGATCGAATTTGGAGACATGAGCGGGAGCTTCGGGATATTGCCCGTTTCAGGATGGAGGCCATCAATCAAGGGGAAAAACTGTTCTATATCTTGACCGAGGAATACACCACTAGGCCAGATATCCTGTTCCATGTAGTAAACGCTTCCCGCGATAGTGCCCTGGAGAGACTCGGCGATTCCAATGCAACATTCCCAGAGACTCTGCGGTACGTCTTTCCAGGTAAACAGCTTACCATTAAATACACTCCTGAGTACCGTCAGAAATATGTCGAAGAACACGTAGCCTTATTCAAGAAACTAAAACCCAATCATTATTTCCCACCAGAACAGGCCAAAGCCTTCATCGAAACAGTGAAGGTGTACTTCGATCGGGGCAATTTCGTAGGCGAACAATCCGTGCGGCTTGGGAAAGACAGTCTGAGATTTACTGTCCCCGACAAGTATGACATCCTTTATCAGAACGGCAAATTTAGGATGTTTAACGTACTCACCGGTAGTGCTACTGAAGATCCTGGGTTCGCTAATCCATTGGTTAATGCGGTCCTGGATTCCCTGGAACGCAATCCGGATTTAAGTGGAGAGGTCGTATTTACCGGATTGTACCATGAGCCGATAACCTTTTCATATACTGTTCCCGACAATTTCTCGCAGCTACTGGAACGCTCTAAAACCCAGCTTAAAAAATTCTTTAAAATCGATCCTCTGGACTCTCTGGCATACGGTGACACTCTTTACAGCATAGCTCTGGAGAAGTTTTTCACTTTCGACTCCATTCCGGAGCAATTCGAGATTACTTACCGGGATACCACCGGGGATACTGTGATCGTGAATGTCCCGGTTGATATGGAAGGGATGCAGGACGGTCTTGATAAACGGCGTAACACTCTTTATAAAGCACTCTCCGGTGGCTATCGCGAGCCCAATCCCATTATCGCTCAGAAAATCATCGATGCCGTCAAGGACTCTTTGGCCAGCGATTCGGTGTTTATCGGCACTCATAAGATTACCCTAGACTTGTCTGAAATTCCCTTCAAAATCAGAATTGACCGTACCATTCCGCTGAACCAAATCCAGATCAATAAGGATATGTACACCCGTCTGGAACCGTGGAAGATTGGAGTAAATCTGGATTCGGTAGCTGTGGAAGCCGTGGAGTATGTGGCTGATACATTGATGAAGAGCAGGGATTTCAAAGATTGGCAAATCTATGCTGCTGAAGGGGATTCCCTTAATTTGTTCATCCCCGAAGACTTCCTGAGAATGTACGATGACATGAATCTGCGTTTGTATAAGGCCCTAACCGGTGAATACACCAACATTCACGACTATGCATACAATGTGATTCGTAAAGTTGAAGCTTTAGCACAGCAGGACTCCGGTTCTTATTTCGGTGAACATGTGTTAGATATTCCCGCTGATACGATCGTGGCGCGGGTTGGCTCCGACTATCCGGAAATATATGACTCTACCTTCGTGGTTTATAAAGATACGGTGGTCCAACTTCCCGATAGTAGTTTTTACGGTGTTTGGTTCCGGCTGCAGAGATATGCCGTACCGGTAGAACAGCCAGACACTCTGCCCTTCGTAAAAGCTGTTGACGGCCAGTTGTATTACAATTTCCATCAAGCTGACTCCACCCAGGATTTCATGGTGTTTGAGTTGCGGGATAAACGACACGAAAAGGCCTTCTGGGGGGACAATCGTTATCTGGTGAGCTTCAACAACGACAGCACTCTGGATGCGGTTTTCCTCTTGATCAGTGACACCACCGGAGCTGATTCCGCCTTGCAAGCTAGTTGGAAACCCTTCACCGTCGTTTCACCTGAATTCGTGGTGGGGCCGGAAGAAAAGAGTCTGATTATGGCCAAAGACTCTTTCTACGCCTGGGTTGACACAGTTGTAGCTTTAAAGTACCGTAAAATTCAGATTAAAAAGCCGTACAAGTTCGCTAATGAACTCAAATACTGTCCTGTGACCGGTTTACCCTTTAGAATTACTGTTAGGTACATGGTCAACCTGCGGATTGAATCGCCCATCGAGGAGAAAGTCACTTTCAGACGCTATCTGTTCTTCACGGAAGTCGATACCAACCACGGCTATATCCAGGACGGTGAGCCTAGCTGGTCCAAGTGAGGACCGGCCCGACGGACAATCATGCTGGGAATTGCCGTCGACAACCAAGCATTGCACTATGCCCAGTTAGTGGACACCGGCGGGATAACTTCCATTGAAAGTGTTGGTTCGCTCGCACTGACAATTCCCACGGAAGCCTTTCTCACCGCTCCGCTACCGGCTTCATTCACCCATACCTTGGTCCAGCTTCGGGAAAAACTGGAGTTTCCCGATCGGCGGGTAATCTGCGTACTCCCCATGAGATGGGTGCCCCATTGTTTTCAACGAATGGATAAAGAATTACCCGAATCCGATTGGCAGAAATTTTTGGACTGGCAAGGCGGCACCATCATGGAGGTGAATCCCCGTGAATATCGGTTGATACACCAGGAACTTGAGTTGGACAACGCCACCGACGTAAGGTATTTCATAAGTGTGGCATTGCCCGTAAAACTGCACATCAAACTGAAAAATGCTTTCGAGCAAGCCGATTGGAATCTGGAAAAACTCATTCTGGAATCGGAGGCGCTTGGTAACTATTTGTTACTGGATTCCATCGAGGCTGAAAGTCAGGATCTCACGGGGCTCTTCAGAACCCGTAACCCCCAGGAAGGTCAATTTCTTCTTTTTAAAAACCAAGAATGGGTGGGGGAGACCTACTTGTTTCGTGACGCCGAAGAAACCTGGCGCACTGAGGTTGTCTGGACGGCCGTGAACGACACCTTCGCCATAGTCGATGAAGTGCGTGATGCCCTTAATGGCTTACCATCCACCCAGGACTCCCCATTTTTAAACTGGTATTACCTGTGTCAAGCGGACGATATGCCTGAGTGGCGTGAAAATCTGGAACATTTGGGGGTGGGCCGACCGCTCTTCATGGAAGATTTATTTACGCTCAGAGATATGCCGGAGGAAAAGCTCTCTACCTTGGCCGGCGCCATGGGAGCCTTAATTCCTTTATTGCCGTTAAATCATGCGGATTAACCTACTCACCGATAAGGGTGTTCTGGCGGCAGTCCCTTTTCAGAGGCCGGAAGCCCCGGCTCTACCTGAAATAGAACCGATACCTTCAACAAAACCATCGGTAGCACCCCCTACCAAAGCGATTCCCTGGCGACTGGTAGCCATAGGTTTCTCTCTGGCTGCGGTTGTATTTCTACTGGTGGGCTATGCAACGAACTGGTTCGATGGAGGGCATTTCTTTGGCTTGAATCGTCCTTCACAGGAGAGTGGAGAAATAAAGTACGCAACGATCAAACAAGTTCTCCTGGAAGACAGTTTGCGTCATGTTCTAAGAGATAGAGTGTTACCCGATTCTCTCTTCAATGCTCTATTGCCGCCGCCTTCGAGAGATACGGGATTCATGTACGCTGAGATTCTACTGGAGACCTTGGCAACGACAAGCGGACCCGTTGAAACGCAGACCACGGCTCCTAAACCCCAGCCAGTCTACGGAGGTCCCATTTGGCAACAAGAGAATCGCGGATTGCTGCTTTTAGCAGCCCACCTGGCGCAAACAGTGGATTCTTTGCAAATCCAGGGAAAGGTTAAACTTTCCAAGAGCAGGATAGATTTGCAGTTGACGGTCCCCAATAGCCGCTCTAAAACCACCCTTGATAGTATTCTCCAGCGTTTTTCAGGGGGACGGTTTGCCTGGCGCCTTGAGGGGGAGACTCTTCGACTGAACCAACCTTTAAACTTGATTTTACCTCCTTTAGCTTCTCCCGGCTATCATGGAGGCCTTTGGACACTCCTGGATTCGCTGCTCCTGCCGTATGATCGTTGGCTGGAGGCCCTGGAAGTAGATACGGCGCGGGGAATTGCCAATAACCCGGCTCAGTTCTATTTCCGCATGTCACCCAAAACAGCCGCAGAGATGTTCCGGACTTGGGCTAACAGTCCTGCTAATTACGCTATTGACTCCCTTTATCTGGTTGTTACTGCCCGCGACCAAAGCGTGACTGTTGCACTTCATTTTCTGCAAGGAGAGCTATGAGTACTTTCACCGGTGGCAAATGGCATGGTCAACCTCTGCCTTCAGTAGGCAAATTGCGCTTACGTCCCACCAGTAGTCGTGTTCGGAGAGTTCTTTTTGATAGCTTGGGGGCAGTAGATGGATTTCGGGTTTTGGATCTTTATAGCGGTACCGGCGCCTTGGGGTTCGAGGCCTTAAGTCGGGGCGCCGCCAGTGTGGTCTCCATCGATAAATCCTCCAAGGCGATTCTGAAACAGAAACAATGGGCGGAGCAGCATCTACCTGCGGCAGCATACAAAGGGTATGCGGCTTCCCTTCCGGGGGCTTTGAAGCGCCTCAGTGGGGGTTTTGAGCTGATTATGGCTGATCCTCCGTATTCACAACCACTAAAGAGCGATATGTTAATGTCCCTAGTAGAACTGCTGGCACCGGAGGGTTGGTTGGTTTATGAAACTGATGTTCACCTCAAAGAAATACCGCAGGCTGAAGGATTAACGCTGGCACGGGATAAAAAGGTGGGGGAGACACGCCTATTGTTTTATCGTAACCAGGGAGTGGGATCATGAAAGCTATTTATCCCGGTACTTTCGATCCGATCACTTTGGGCCATATAGATGTAATCGAACGGGCAACTTCAATTTTCGATGAAGTGATCGTGGCGGTCGGACATAACATCGGCAAGAAGCCTCTTTTTACCGTTGAAGAACGGATGGATATGATTCGAGAGACCACCAAACATATTCGCGGTGTTTCGGTGGATTATTTCGACGGCCTGATTGTGGATTATGCCCGTTCCGTAGGAGCTAAAGTGATGATTCGCGGCCTGCGAGCTATTTCAGATTTCGAGTTCGAATTCCAGATGGCTTTAGTGAACCGTACTCTCTATCCGGAGATGGTCCAGGTGTTTCTGATGCCCCATGAAGCATACACCCACCTTAATTCTACTGTGGTCCGCGAAGTCGCCAGCTTCGGCGGAGATGTCAGTCCTTTTGTGGCTCCGTATGTCGTATTGAAATTGAAGGAAAAGTTCAGTAAATGAACTTTTTAGAACGACTTCAACGACGAGCTGCGGCCTTAAAAAAACATGTGGTTCTTCCCGAAGGAGATGATCCCCGGGTGGTAAAAGCAGCCCGGGAATTGGTGGATCGCGGAATTTGCCAGGTGACGCTCATTGGTGAGCCCACCACCGTGGGGGCTGCAGCCAATGAAGCCAATGTAAGTCTGGATGGAATTCAGCGCCTATCGCCTCGAGAAGATCCTGATTTTTCAAGTCTGGCAGCAAGTTATCATCAATTGCGCCAGGCCAAAGGTGTAAGTCGCCAGACTGCAGAACAGGAATTGCGGGATCCCGTGTTTTATGCCGCTATGCTGGTGCGGGAAGGTTATATGGACGCGGTAGTAGCGGGAGCGGCCCACGCCACCGCCCATGTTCTAAGGGCTGGCTTACGTACCATTGGCGTCAGGGAAGGTTTTTCGGTGGTTTCATCTTGTTTTTTAATGATCAGCCCAGACCATGAACACATTCTGGGCTATGGGGACTGTGGCGTGATTCCCCGACCCACGCCCCACCAGCTGGCGGATATTGCGTTGAGTACTGCTGATACTTTTCAGTTACTTGCGGAGCGCCCCCCAAAAGTTGCTTTCCTGAGTTTTTCCACCAAAGGAAGTGCGGAACATGAAGAAATTGAAAGAGTTAGAGAAGCGGTGAAGTTGACTATGAAACGAGCGCCGCACCTGCCAGTGGATGGAGAGTTGCAAGCTGATGCGGCTTTGGTGCCTTCCGTAGGTCGGAAGAAAGCACCGAACAGTCCGGTAGCAGGTCATGCTAACATATTGATATTTCCTGATTTAAATGCCGGTAATATTGCTTATAAAATCACCGAGCGGCTGGCTGGCTTTACGGCTCTGGGACCACTATTGCAGGGGATGGCCAAACCAATGCATGATTTGTCCCGAGGATGTAAAGCCGAGGATATTGTGAATGTAGCGGCGATTGCGTGTATTCAAGCAGATTCATTCTAATGTGTTCGAAGGTAGAAGGAGGATTAAGCCATGCCCATTTACGAATACAACTGTGAAAAATGTGGAAATTTCGAAGTATTTCAGCATATGTCCGATGACCCGTTGACTAATTGCCCACAGTGTAACAGCCCTGTCCGTCGTTTGATCTCCGGTGGAGTGGGATTGATTTTCAAGGGTTCAGGTTTTTATATCACAGATTACAAGCGTAATGGTAACGGCGGTTCCAATGGCCAGAAGAGCAGTACTAAAAAGGAAACGACAACGGCAAGCTCCAATTCCAAGGCCACGACCGGGGAATCGTCAGGGGGAACCACAAAAGCTAAGGAGTAGTTATGTTCAAGAATTTACAACCACCTACTGATGGTGAAAAAATCCGCAAGGCAGGTGGCGAGTTACAAGTCCCGGACAAACCGGTTATCCCTTTTATCGAAGGTGATGGGACCGGGCCGGATATCTGGCGCGCCACCCGTAGAGTTCTCGAAGCGGCGGTCGAAAAGGCTTATGGTGGTAAGCGTAGTATCATCTGGTTTGAGGTTTACGCTGGTGAAAAGGCTTTCCGCAAGTTTGGGGAATGGCTACCGCAGGATACCGTGCAAGCCTTCCGGGAATATCTAATAGGCATCAAGGGACCGTTGACAACCCCGGTTGGGGGCGGCATCCGTTCTTTGAATGTCGCCCTACGTCAAACTCTGGATTTATACGTGTGCTTGCGTCCCGTAAAGTATTATGATGGAGTTCCTTCGCCTGTTAAGCACCCCGAATACGTGGATATGGTGATTTTCCGTGAAAATACGGAAGATATTTATGCTGGTATAGAGTGGGCGGAGGGCACGCCGGAGGTAAAGAAAGTCATCCGTTTCCTCCAGGAGGAAATGGGGGTTAAAAAGATTCGTTTCCCCGAAACCTCTGGTATCGGCATCAAACCGGTTTCGCGGGAGGGTACCGAACGACTGGTCAAGGCGGCCATCGAGTATGCTTTGAAGTACGGTCGCAAGTCGGTGACCATGGTTCACAAAGGCAATATCATGAAATTCACTGAAGGCGCCTTCAAGAATTGGGGATACGCTGCAGCTACTCGCGACTATCGCGATAAAGTTGTTACCCAGCGGGAAGCCTGGATTCTAGACAATCGCGAGCGTTATCCCAATGCCAGCATCGAAGACATCGCCAAGATGATTGAACCAGGCTATGGTATGATGATTCCCGACAAGCAAGCCGAAATCCGCCGGGAAGTGGAAGAAGGGCTGAAGTTGTGGCCTACCCACGGCGATGGAAAATGGAAAGATAAACTTTTGATTCGGGATACTATTGCCGACATAACCTTGCAGCAAATACTCACCAGAGCCAAGGAATTCGATGTCATTGCAACCTTGAACCTTAACGGTGATTATTTGTCCGATGCCCTGGCGGCGCAGGTGGGTGGTATCGGCATTGCTCCCGGAGCTAACATCAACTATGAGTCCGGCCACGCCATCTTTGAAGCAACCCACGGCACTGCACCGAAATATGCCAATCTGGACAAGGTTAATCCTGGCTCACTGGTACTGTCCGGAGCCTTGATGCTCGAGTACATGGGGTGGACGGAAGCTTCGGAGCTGATCCATAAGGCTATGAGCAAAACTATTGCGGCCAAAACCGTGACATACGATTTTCACCGTCTCATGGAAGGTGCTGCCCTGTTGAAATGCTCCGAATTCGGAGATGCACTAATCGCCAATATGTAAAATCTGCGCTTGGAATCGGTAACAAAAAGCCCCGCTTCCTGGCGGGGCTTTTTGTTATTCTCGACAACACTTAAATCAATAATGCCAAGCTATCTTACAGAACACCATCAGATGGTCAGAGTACCCCCCCAAATAATTGCCGCCGGCATACATCCGAAAGGGCCACCCCTTGAAACGTCCGCTGGTTTGGAGAAGATACGGGCGTAGAAACTGATGAGTTGAATTAGTCACCCAGGAAAAACCCTTATCATCCAGCATGCCTTTGGAGATGATGATCTGATCGATGACCACCCATTGGCCGCGGTGCATGTAGGTCCCGGCATCAGGATTCAGATGGAGCGGCCAGGTAGTGTTGTACAGATCCAGGCTCAGCATTTTATTATAGCTAGGTCGCGCCCCTAATACCTTCAGAACCGATGCATTGTCGGGATGGTCATTAAGATCGCCCACGATGAGAATATCAGCTGCCGGGTGGGTCTGCAGAATCACGTTAATACGGGCCCGTAAAACTGCGGCTGCTTTACGACGTTTGGGGTCCGTTTCTTTGGTTCCACCCCAACGGGAGGGCCAGTGGTTGACGAACACATAAAGTCTGGGGGCGTCCGGTGCATTGCGACGTTCTATGGGGATCAGTACCGCTTCCACGATTTCACGGGTACGATCCCCACCTGCCAGAAGAACCGGATGGAAACGTAACTCCTTGAGATAGAATAAGGTAGAATCGTAAATCAAAGCACAATCAATGCCCCGCTCATCAGGCGAATCCCGCTCAATAACCGCATAATTTTTCCGCTGGAGATAACCGCGGACCAGCTGCAGGAGAACGGCCTTGTTTTCAATTTCGGCCAGCCCTAAAAGATCGGGATTTACTTCGTTTATTACCTGAGCTAAGTGTTCAAACTTGTTTCTCAGGCGTTCTTCCGTCCATTGATATTTGCCGGTAGGAGTGAAGTCCTCATCGCGGGTGAGCGGTTCGTCTACCGTATCAAACAGATTCTCGACGTTCCAGAATGCGGCCAGGTATGTCTTTTCTCCTGCATGAAGGGTGATGGACAATCCCGCTAATAAAAGTGAAAGTACCCATTTATGAACCTTACGCATGATTACATTTCCTTTTCAGCAATTAGGAGCTTACCCGGTACGAAACGCGCTGATTTGACCAAATCAGGGGAGACATAAACGACTCCCTCTTCATCATGGGGGGCCAGGTACCGGGTATGAACTGATTTCAAACCGCCCATCCAGGCACGTTTATCGGAAATGTACACCAGATCTCCCTCTTCGGCGGCCATCCGCTCCATATCCTTTTTGGAAAAACGGGCGCCGGAGGAGGGAAGAGTGGCATCCTCCCGCCAGTTGAGCAGTACCTTTTCACCTTCGCGGTCGTTGGTCGGACCACCTTTGAAGTGTTCACGAGCTTTTTGTAGAGTCCAGGCGGTGAACCCCTGGAGCTTTTCTTCTTTAGGCGGTTTGGTGAGGTAAGTCGCCACCACTGCCACCGCTAGGCATACAAAAGTATTATACAAGGCACGGATATAGGTATAAGGATGATCGGGGTCCATAGCAATACCATGGGAGAAAGGTTTAATAAAGATTTCAGGATAATGGTTTCCGAGCCACATCAACGTAGCACCACCTACAAAGGTAGCAATGGCGGCCGGGGTCGTGTATCGTTTCCAGAAAATTCCTAAGAAAATAGCCACCACTAATGGGGGAGTCATGGTGCTGTGGAAGAAAGCGTGGGCCTCGTACAAGGTGGGGAATTTCATGAAGAAAGTTACACTTACGGCGCCCAGAATGGTTGCGAGAGCGGAAACCCCCATGGCGGCTCGCAGGTAGTGTTTATCGGAACGATTTGGCAACAGCGGACGATAGATATCGTTTATGGTTACGGCTGCAACGGCGTTAATCAGGGTATCCACCGTAGACATCAAGGCTGCCGCCACCGCTGCAATTAGAAAGGCAAATACCGCCTGGCTATGGGAAATGAGATAAGCGACTTCGGTGAAAACGTGGTCCGGTTTAATGGCCGGATTCCACTCACCCGGCATCAGATTAGCAATGGCTCTTCCAATCCAACCAGCGTTACTGACAACGATGGTGGAGATAGGCAGCAGCACCAGGACATTGAAAGCAGCGGCTTTACGGCCCTCATCTACGGATTTGGTAGCCATGAAGCGCATTACCAGGCCCTGATTCATAAAAAGGAATCCGATGGAACCGGCCACGCCGTCCTGCCAGAAAATCCCCACGAAGTTGAAGTCAGAGGGCTTATTGAAATCTGCCAGCGGTAGCTTGAATTCCGCTGGTAGGGCGCTCCAAAAACGGTGAAAACCGCCTACATGTTGGAGTCCCAACCCTAGAATCAACAAACCGGCAAAAAGGAGAATAAAGCCCTGGGCTAGGTCGGTAAAAATTACCGCCGTTTGCCCCCCGAATGTGATATAGATTCCGGCTACTAAGGCCACCACCCAAACGATTACGTGCAGGTTCCAGCCAAGGATGGGTTCCAGGGTTTTACCCATGGTCAGAAAACCGATTGCGATGTATCCGATCATATAGCCCAGAATAGCGATGGTAGCCAGAATCCGGGTGACTTTGTTAAACCGGCGTTCAAGGTAGTCGGGAATGGACTGAATCCGGGTGTAGTAGACAATGGGTAACCAACCAAATAGGAAGAACGGCATGAAGAACCAATCGTTCATATAGGTCATTGTGGAACTGAAGCCGTACTGGTAGGCTTTAGCGGAATATTTTAAAAATGAGTGACTACCCACACCGGTGGCTACGATGGACATGGTTATTAGCCACCAGGAGAAGCGACGGCCACTAAAGAAAAAATCGCTGGTTGTTTGGTTATATTTAGAGAAATAAGAACCAAAACCTAGAATAATGACGAAATAGCCGATAATGATGGCCCAAAAGATTGGCGATGTGTGAATTTCTGGCCCCATAACAATCACCTCACCAATGCAGGGCTGCGTAGGTTAAGAATAGATGGATAAAGGCGTAATAGAAGTAGCCGAATAATAGGATTTTCAGCCAAAAGCGGTCCCGTTTTCGGCGTCGATCAAGAGAGCCCATCTTCAGAATCAATATCATCCCAATAAAGAAGAAAAGTCCACCTACCCCATACAGGTACAAATAGGGGAGCCAGGTTCTGGTAAAAGGCAAGACGACAAGCAGTTCATGCATAGGCTTCTTCCTTCTTTTTTGAAAGCTGAAATTAAAGGGAGGTCGGGGATTTCAAAGATATATCGTTTTATTCGTCGGAATAATTGTGGCAATTTCAAAGGTGTTTTAAAGGGGATTGAATTAGCCCCGTTGATAAAAATCTGCATTGCTGGGATGGCAATGTGAAGACCTGATTTGTCGGGGTGAGAGGATTCGAACCTCCGACCTCTTCGTCCCGAACGAAGCGCGCTAACCGGACTGCGCTACACCCCGTACTTCCTTAAAAAGCGGCCAATTATAAACCATTACAGTGCGGCAGGCAAATTGATTTAATTCATTTATTAACTGTGGTTGCGCAGGTATAGGCTCGCAGTTATACTTCCATGTTTTTTGCCAGAGCTAGCAGAATGAAGCAGGAGGAAAAGAAATACATGGCAGCTAAAAAATATCCGTTTCTTGACATTGAGCCCAAATGGCAAAAATACTGGCTTGAAAACAAAACCTTTCGGGCTATCGATAATTTAGAGACAAAACCCAAGTTCTACGTTCTGGATATGTTTCCCTATCCCAGTGGAGCTGGGCTGCATGTGGGGCACCCTGAAGGCTACACCGCCACTGATATCGTGGCTCGTTATAAACGCATGCAGGGTTATAATGTGTTGCATCCCATGGGGTGGGATGCCTTTGGTTTACCAGCCGAGCAGTACGCCATCGAGACCGGTCGCCATCCCGCCGAGAAAACTGCCGAAAACATTGCCACT
Source organism: uncultured Lentisphaeria bacterium (assembly GCA_964469505.1). GTDB lineage: Bacteria > Fidelibacterota > UBA8477 > UBA8477 > JABMPR01 > CAYXZO01. The sequence goes on from CAYXZO010000005.1 coordinate 56,256, forward strand.
TTCAAGCGCCAAATCCAGGCCCTGGGTTTCAGTTACGATTGGGACCGAGAGCTGGCCACTACGGATGAGAAATACTACAAGTGGACCCAGTGGATTTTCCTGCAGCTTTTCAAAAAAGGTTTAGCCTACGAGGCTGAAGTACCAGTGAATTGGTGCCCGGCTTTGGGAACGGTATTAGCCAACGAAGAAGTAATTGATGGCAAAAGTGAGCGGGGAGGATATCCAGTAATCCGCAAACCCATGCGGCAATGGATGCTGAAAATCACCGCCTATGCCGATCGTTTGCTGGAAGACCTGGATGATCTGGATTGGCCGGAATCGGTCAAAGAAATGCAACGCAACTGGATCGGACGTAGCGAAGGGGCGGACGTCTATTTCCCGCTGGAGAGTTTACCGGAGAAGCTGAGGGTTTTTACCACCCGACCGGATACCCTTTTCGGCGCTACGTATATGGTCCTGGCTCCCGAACATCCTTTGGTAGATAAGCTCACGACTCCTGAACATAGGAAGGAGATGGAGGCTTATAAGGAGCAGGCCGCCCGGAAGAGCGATTTAGCTCGTACGGATTTGAACAAAGAAAAAACCGGAGTTTTTACTGGTTCTTACGCCATTAATCCTGTTAATCAGAAGCGGATACCCATCTGGGTCAGCGATTATGTGCTGATGACCTACGGATCGGGAGCCATCATGGCGGTTCCAGCCCATGATGAACGGGATTATGAATTTGCTAAAAAGTATCAGCTGCCCATAGTTGAGGTGGTTAAAGGCGGTGATATTGCAAAAGCAGCCTATACCGATATTGAAGAAGGTGCAATGGTAAATTCTACCACACCCGATGGCAGTTTCAGTATTGACGGGCTTCAACCAAAAGAGGCAATCCCCAAGATTATCAAGTGGTTAGAGGAAACAGGTAAAGGAAAGAAAGCCGTTAACTATAAGCTGAGGGATTGGCTTTTCTCGCGCCAGCGGTACTGGGGTGAACCGATCCCCATCTTACATGATGAAGACGGTAACGCCATTCCTCTATCCGAAAGTGATTTGCCGCTGACCTTACCGGTCCTGGATAAAATTAAACCTACCGGTACAGGTGAATCTCCGCTAGCCAACGCGAAAGAATGGCTGCATGTGGTTGATCCTCAGACGGGTAAAGTGTATCGCCGTGAGACCAATACCATGCCGCAGTGGGCAGGGTCCTGTTGGTATTACCTGCGCTTTATTGATCCCCACAATGACGAACGCCCCTGGGATCCGGAGAAGGAAAAATACTGGATGCCGGTAGATCTGTATATCGGGGGAGCGGAGCACGCTGTCTTGCATTTGCTATATGCTCGTTTCTGGCACAAAGTACTGTACGACTTGGGGTACGTGTCCACGAAGGAGCCTTTCCAGAAGCTGGTCAATCAGGGCATGATCCTTGGTGAAGACGGAGAGAAGATGTCCAAATCCCGGGGGAATGTCATTAATCCTGATCAAGTGATTCGGGAGTACGGAGCCGACACCATGCGTCTGTACGAGATGTTCATGGGCCCCTTGGAGCGCACCAAACCCTGGAATACTAAGGGGATCGAAGGTGTGCATCGCTTTTTGAATCGGGTATGGTTTCATAATGTCGATGAAACGGGAGCACTTCGAAACCTGACAAACGATGAACCATCCGAAGAAGTACTAAAATCTCTGCACAGGACAATAAAAAAGGTCACTGAAGATATAGAGAATTTAGCCTTTAATACTGCTATCGCGCAGCTAATGGTATTTCATAATGAATTAAGGCGATTACCAGCTGTCCCACGTAAGGTGCTCGAGATTTTCTTGCAATTGCTGAATCCTTTCGCTCCTCACATCACCGAAGAATTGTGGAGTAAGTTGGGGCATCAGGAGACTATGGCTTATGAACCATGGCCGACATACGATGAGAAGTATTTGGTTCAAGAACAAGTCACCTATGCCATTCAGGTCAACGGTAAGTTGCGGGGCTCTCTGGTGATCGATAGGGAAGCGTCGGAAGCGGAAGTTGTGGAACAGGCTAAAAATCTTCCGCGTGTGGCCCATCACCTTGAAGGTAAACAGATTAGAAAGACAATCTTCGTTCCGCAGAAAATCGTCAACTTCGTAGCAAAGTAAATAGATACCTCTTTTAAACGGCTTCTGCTTGTCCTATCCGTGGATATTCGGTAGGGAAGCAGAAGCTGTTTTTTTACAGAAGGAGGCTTAAGGAGCTTCATTACAGCGGTTCTATATTTTGCATATCTACTACTTGACATAATATATATTAACTGGAATTAATATTTGTGGCTGGAGATGGTCCTAAATAATTATATCGGGTGCAGCAAGCGTTCTAACGTTTCAATTCTCCCGCCAACCAATCCAAATATCCGGGTGAACTGTAACTGGCAGGTATTAGTACTAATTCAGGCGTTTCATAGGAATGATTCAAATTAAAAAAAGCTTCAATATCGGCTTCTAAACCGGCTTTGGTCTTAAAAAGTACTAAATACTCAATCGACACTTCCAAAGATCCCTGCCACCAATAAAAAGAGCTGATTTCCGGCAAAACCTGTGCACAAGCCGCTAAACGTTGATTCACCAACTCCCTGGCAAACCGTTGGGCTTCATCTAAGGATTCAAAAGCAGTCAGGCCAATTCTAAGTTCATCGGCTTGCATGGATAATTCCTCCTGCAGGTTAAAACAATATTGCTGTATACACGCGACTCACTTTCCAATATTATTTATGAAAGTAACACACACAAATTTCAGACGCATATAATCAGCAATTTATTTCAAATAAGGAATTTATAGATCATTGTAATTATAAATAAGGAATTCAAGTAATGCATTAAGTATCCAATACTATGCCGCT
>CAYXZO010000006.1:0-58037 GCA_964469505.1 uncultured Lentisphaeria bacterium
CCGATAAAGTCTGGATGCGGGTTTCGACCAGATTTTCCTCAATATCCAGTTTAAGGATGGGATGTTGGGTCATCCTTTGACCAGTGGCATACTGAGTAAGTGCAATCTGGCGGAAAGAGGCCAATTCCTTGCGATAGTCCTTGAGAATATTCAGAGTGCGACTGACCTTGAGGTAATTGGCCACCAGTTTGCGATAAGTGAAAGTTGTCTGAACTTCTATTTCCACTAAAGACTGACGACTCGTTTCATATGTGAGATAAGCCAGCTTCCGGCGTAGGCTCAATTTGCCCCATAGGGGGAATTTTTGAGAAAGCATCAGCTGGCCTTGCATGGGCCCGTTACGAGTCTCGATACTTTGCAGAAAGAGGGTGGACTGCAGCTTCGGATCAGGTAAAACTCCTTCCGCCTCCACTTGACGACGTGCCGCTTCCACTTGTTCTCGGGCCGCTTTAACGGCAGGGTTACGTTTCAGTAATAGCTCCAGCTGGGGAGCCAATTGGTCCTCAGCCAGAATAGGAGCCAGATTGAACAGCAGCCCCAGAAATCCGACGAAGAGAAACTTCAATCCCCTCCATCGGGTTGCAGTTTTCAGCAGACTGCGATTTTGATTAGCGTTTATCGGATACATATAGTCCCCTTTTTCAAGTTGAGTTGGTTTGTTAAACCAACGAAATCGACCTCACTCCTGCACTGCAAGCTGATGAGGTCTTAGAACACCTGAAAAAGGGGATTAAATCAGAAGTGGTAAGAATTGGGGGGGCGCGTGGGCCGTCTGGGAAATTGTTCCAACAAATCCAAAATTCGGCTCTTGCTCTGTCCAGGCCCTATTGGCTCGGAAAGCGGCCGGTAGCACCGGATCAAGGTGAAAAGTAGCCAGAGGGGCCGTTAGCAACGGAACAAAAGCCGGGGTTTTGCAAGTGGTCATGGTGCGAGGACAAGAAGTGTCTTGCTCCTGAACTCTGCAACAATGGACTGCGCATGTTGGACAAACATTACTTTCGGAAGTGGGACATTCAGTAGTGCGGGGGACTAAAGGTAGTCCCTGCAACATTCCCATCAGCAGTAAGGTGGCGAAGGTGGTCTTGCGCGAATGCATCGTGCTCAACTTAGAAGGCTCATTATTTATTAGCCAGAACTTTCTTGCCTCTACCCATCAGCCAATTTAACCCCCATCGCATGCATAGGTTCCAGGGTTAGCAGCCGGTCGATGGAAGGTGTGATTCACGTCCCAATCTCCCCTAGCGGCACGCCACGTCACTCTAGTTGAGATTGACCTGCAAAGGTGAGCCCGAAACGGGCCAGTTGCCTTTAAAAACGTTGTGCGTGCCCTGGAAAATCAGATAAGAATATTTCCCGTAATGCAGGACCAATTGTCCCAGACGTCCCAATTTCCCCGGCATGGAACTCAGAACGATCAGATAATACGGCCCGCCCGTTTTAACGGCGGCGGCAAAGACCGCCTGGTAGCCTTTGCGTGGAAAAGTTCTACCAGCCACCCGAATGCTGTCGGCAGTCCAGCTCACCAGATGTTGCAGACTCACCGGAGGACGGAGGGGATTCAGGATCACGCAGCCACCGGGTGGTAAAGTTGGGAAATCGTCCACTACTTTGGCCTCATCACCCCGCACGGCTTGGGCAAATGTCCGAAAGCCCCTGGTGAAAGTGGGGGAAGCCTGAGGGGCAAAGAACTGGCGAGAAGTATCTCCCAGCACCGCTTCTACGATAGGTTCCATCTCTTCAGGGTATAAACGTCGGAAGAGGTGAAAATCGGGATCGACTGCCAGCAAGGTATCCCCCGCAGGAACAGAAAGTTCAAATTGGGCTTTAGCTGTACTTAACCAAAGAGTCGTATCCAGCGGATTGGTCCCCTTAAGAGTAACTGGCACCGCCAGATGATAGAGATTAACCGCGTCCTGGCTTAATTCGAATTTCACACTCTGGGGCCTTCCATCCGTTGTTTTCTGGATTTCCAGCACTTTGAGAGCCAGCTGGGGAGCTCCGGCCCGATCGATCCATTCGGGGATGATGAAATCCAGTTTCTGTCTTGTGTGGCGCTGGAAACCAGCCATCCACTCTTCCCAGGCGATGGCCTGCCCCCGGTAGCGCCCATAGATATCCCGCACAGTGGTCAGAAATGCCTCTTCACCCACCAACTGTTCTAAATAGTGGAAAACCATCATGGCCTTGTTGTAACCGATGGTGCGGGTTCCCGGGCTGCTCCGGGCCTGAAATTGGCGGATGGGGAAATCATTACCCTTTCGAATGTAGCTGCGGTATTGCTTAAGAATGTTTTTACGATACGCTTTGGCAGCCTCCAGCGAGCGATCCTTTTTATAAGCATAATCGGCTTGATAAACTGTTAGCGATTCACACCAATTGCCGCGGTTATAATCGACCAGTACCCCGTTGCCCCACCAATTATGCAGCACTTCATGCCCCAGCGAAGTGTAAACGATAAACGGCAGGCGCAAAATCTCGGCCCCAATCAATGTCCATCCGGGCATGCCGTAACCCGTGGGGAAAAAATTCTCCACTACAGTGAAATTGCGGAAGGGGTAGGGACCAATCAGGCGGTTGTAACGTTCCAGATAGCGTTGAACTGCCGGCAAGTAGGAGTCGAAAAGAGCCGTATCTGAACTAAAAAAGGCGCAAGCAGCGCTAATGGAATCCACCTGCACCTTTCGTACTTGAAACTGAGCGGCCATGAGCATCAGCCCCTGATCGGGAAAAGGCATCTTCCAAGTCATGGTGCGTCGGGCACCTACGATCTTATCCCCTATCAGGTTGCCGTCACTTACGGCATACCACTGGGCGGGTATTTCCACCGTTACCTGGAAATCAGCAGCGGTTTCTTTACCCCGGGCGTAGTAGCCCGCAGCAGGACTAAAAAAGGCTCCTTCAGCCAGAATAGTCCCCCGCACCTCACGACCCACTCGCTCATTGGAAAACTGGACTTGGGAAACATCCTGATAGAATTCCGCCTCGTAAGCCAATGCCAGTCGGTGTACTCCGGCTGCAGCGGATGAAAACGCAACTACCCCCAGGCTTTCAGCCGATATTTCATGCCATTGGTTTTTGAGGGGAGCAGGCAAATCATGGAATTTAAAAAATCGGAAATCGATGAGACGGCCGTCAAGTTCGAACCGCTTCAATTGAGCTTGGGGAGCCAGGGCGAAATAGTTTGTACCCTGAACCAGTAAGGCCCGCGCCGTATCTTGGGCCACCAGCCGATGGGCGGGAATATCCAGTTTCAGTTCCAGCTTGTGCGACAGAAAAGTCACCGGACCGCTATCCTCTAAAGCGATACAGGCGGTCATGGTAAGACCAGATAAAAAAACCATTAAAAAGACCAGCTGAATTCTCATTTTGCTGAAGGATGCCATTGACAAGCTCCCTTTCATCATTCTCGGGTAGGGCCCTAACGGACGATTATTGTAATGGGACGCGTGCTGCGGAGAAATTCTTGGGCGGCCTTCCGAACCTGGGAGTAGGTAACCTGACGTAATGCTGCCAGTTCTTTCTCGCCCTGTTGCGGGTCGCCGTTGAAATAGGTATCATACCCCAGGTAATAGGCCTGGTTAATGCTTGAGAGACGCCGGAACATCAGGCGCCCCAGACGTTTCTCAATGTCTTTACGAAGTTCCTCGGGGGTGAAATCAGCCACCATCTCCGAGCTGAGAAAACTTTTTAATTGGGGTTTGAGAACCGCCACATTCTCCGGGCGGGTGTCCACGTTCAAATAAACCAAAGCCTGATTCTTATAGAAGCTGATACCCACTCCCATATGGTATGTTAAACCTTGTTTCTCCCGGATGGAAAATACTACCCGATCCCGGAGGATCAGGGATAGGGCACGTAAAACCGGCCGATCTGCGGGCCGGATTTTCTTGACATAACCATAGAAGAGGTGGCTTTGCTCTCCCCCACCCTTTTGTTCCAGATAAACCGGACTCTCCGGCGCAAATAGTTGACGCTGATAGGGTTTGGTCGGTGGGTGTTTCTTGAGCGGCCAGGAGGTATAGGACAAATGTTTCACGAACAGTTTGTATAGGGAATCGGCAGGCCAGGGGGAAACCACCGAAATAATCAGGTTCGAAGGATGGAAATAGGCAGAGCTGGCAGCTTTGACTTTCTGCCAGTTGGTTTTTGGGTGGGGAGCCCGCTGCGGTTCACGGAAAAGCACGCTATCTATCAACGATCTAAAAAGACGTTTAGAAGAATTTCGAGAGTGTTCTTGCCGAAATACCTGTCGGTATTCATAGTGGGCCTGCTGGAATTCCTCTTGGGTTGGGATAAAGCCCACAATTTGGGGGAGTAAAAACTGGAGCAAGCCTCCCGGATCATCTTTAAGAGCTTCAACCCGGATGTAGCTGAAATCTGGGTTCAGATAGATGTCATCCATTGGTAAGTAAGGATTGTCGTTGAATTTATAATGCAACCCAAATTGCGCGGCCGCCTCGTTGGCCTCAGGGGAAGTCAGACGTTTCTTCAGGCACTGATGCAGAATGTACCCCAATCCTTCACCGTACTGATCTTCAAACCAGGCCTTGTGTTTCACCAGGAAATGAACGGCAATGAGCTGACTCGAAGGATTGCGGCGGAAAATCAGAGTGGCTCCATTGGTGCCTTTGGTATAAACAGAAACAGGACCGGCGCCGGCTGTATCGACCTTGGCGGCTTGAGAGCGGGGATGGTGCCAGACAACCAACGGCTCAGCGTTCAATTTCAAGCGAGACAACTTGCGGGCAGCTACGCGATAGGCTTCCGGCTGGAAAGCAGCCATCACGGCGTCGATACCCTCCACCGCCAAATCAGTGGCATTGTAAATCCCGAACATGTGTGGCTTTTCCACCTGGCGAAAGAATTCGGAACGGGCTTTGTTGGCTAAAGCGGTCACTTCAGCCGCAGAAAAATCGGGTCTGAACTTATAAATCTTCTGTTTTATGGATGGTACCAGGTCCCCGGGCAGAGTATCATGTTTCAGATCGATCCTTACTTGCAGAAAAGAACCGATGGGCGCGGAATTTACTTGAAGGCGCACATTAGCCACCACTTCAGGGAATTCCTTGCGCAGCTCGGTGCGCAGATCCGGTGCCCATTGCTCTAGGGCCTCGCTCAGCAGATCCAGAAAGGCCGGATCATAATTCTCCGGCAAGGGAAATAGACAATCCAGGCGGGGTTGACGGCCAGGATAGGAGCGGTTGTGGATCGTTCCGGTTTGGATGGGTGCGGCCGGTTCCAGGCCCAAACGCCAATCGTCGGCAACGGGATGTTTCACCTCCGCTGGAGTTGCCTTGCCGAAGGTGACTTTTAGCCAAGCCGCCATACTGTCGGGATCGAAGGCTCCGATCACGCTCAACACCATATTGTTGGGTAAGTAATGTCCCCGATAGAACTCCCACACCTCATCGCGCTGCATATTGGCAATGGTGGCATAGGTTCCCAGAGTCGGTAAGGAAAGCCCGTGTTGGGGATACATCAGGCTCTGGAGGTCACGCTCCACCACCGCCTGGGGATTAGCCAAAGTTTTGGCGATTTCCTCCAGAACAATCCCCTGCTCTTTAGAGAATTTCTCAGGGGGCAAAGTTGAGTTGAACAGCATATCCGCTAGAATTTCGGCCGCTTCCTTGGCATTCTCCCGGGGTACCACCGCCATGAAATTGGTGTAGTACTCACCGGTATTGGCGTTGAAGTAACCTCCGATGCGATCCTGATCATCATACAGCTCTTGCTGGGTTCGGCTGGTTGTGCCGTTGAATAGCATATGTTCCAGCATATGGCTCATGCCGCTGGTGGCAAAGGTCTCGTAAGCCGAGCCGACCTTTATTTGTACATTATACCCCACCATTGGAGAGAGGGGATTCCTGATCAGCAGGACTTCCAGTCCGTTGTCCAACCGCTGGTGGACATAAGGAGGAGCGGTGAGATTTTGGCGGGTTACTTTTTCGGGGATTACCCCAACGTTGCTGCTGGGTAAACAGCCAGCAAGCAACAATAGACCGGGCCAAATGAATTTTAATCCACGCATTGGTACTCCTTAAGAGCTCGCATGCTTCCTATGGAATTGCAAAAACAGGGCCGTCTGGGGCACCTTACCGATGTGGGGTCGATAATTGAGCAGCTAGACATACCGGCCAGACCATGGTCTGCTGGTGGATCTCTCACGTGAAAGTATCCGTAATCGGCAAGGGGAAAGTGGGCGCTGACGGAGTCGAACCGCCGACCTCCTGCTTGTAAGGCAGGCGCTCTGGACCAACTGAGCTAAGCGCCCTGTCAAAAGGCGGGGCAATATAATCGTCCACTGGAGTGCCGCCAATATTTTAGCTCCGCCTTACGAACTCACCTCTTCCGTTTCGGCTTCAAGAGGTTTTTTAGCTGTAGTAGATCCTTCCTGGTCTGCGTCCTTTCCCGCCGGTTCCAAGGCGATTTCGCAGATATCACTTATCTCGTCGATGAATTCGAATCGCATATTCTTTTTAACCTTGGCAGGAATCTCGATTAAGTCGCTCTCGTTTTTCCGGGGTAAAACCACCGTTGACAGTCCCGCCCGGTTAGCGGCCATTACTTTTTCCCGCACGCCTCCGATGGGTAAGACCGTACCCCGGAGAGTGATCTCACCTGTCATCCCCAAATTACTTTTCACCAGGCGCCCGGTGAGTAGCGACACCAAGGCTGTAAACAGAGTGATACCCGCCGACGGACCATCTTTGGGTACCGCTCCAGCTGGGATGTGGATATGAATATCGTAACGCTTGTAGAAATCGGGATTAATGCCGAATCGTTTGGCATTGGCCCGGAGGTAACTGAAGGCGGCCTGGGCACTCTCCCGCATCACCTCCCCCAATTTGCCGGTGAGGAGCAACTTGCCCTTGCCGGGCATCTTCATGGCTTCGATGAAGAGAATGTCTCCTCCCACGGCCGTGTAAGCCAGCCCGATGGCAATACCAGGCTTGACCATCCGTTCGGCAATTTCACTGTGGCGTTTGGGGGGACCTAAGTATTGAACAATATTGCGGCGGGTAATACGCTTCCGCTTAGTGTTGCCCTTGGTGCGCTCGCGGGCCACCTTGCGACACACATTGGCAATATTCCGTTCCAAATTGCGCACCCCGGCTTCGTAGGTGTAGTGATTGATGATCTCCGAAATTGCCGTATCGGTGAAAATGATTTCATCCGGTTTCAGGCCGTGTTCTTTAATCTGTTTGGGGATCAGAAAAGATTTGGCTATCTGGATTTTCTCTTCCTCGATATAACCGGGAAACTCAATGATTTCCATCCGGTCCCGTAACGGCCCTGGGATGGGATCCAGCCAGTTAGCCGTGGCAATGAACATCACTTTGGAAAGGTCAAAGTCCACTTCCAGGTAGTGATCGGCGAAGGAGTGGTTTTGCTCCGGATCCAGGACTTCCAGCAATGCGGAGGAGGGGTCACCCCGGAAGTCCATCCCCAGTTTATCCACTTCATCCAACATGAAAACGGGATTACGAGTACCTACCCGTTTCAGCCCCTGAATGATCCGACCGGGCAAGGCCCCAATGTAGGTGCGCCGGTGGCCCCTTATTTCCGCCTCGTCCCGGACGCCTCCCAGGCTCATCCGGATGAATTTGCGCCCCAGAGCCCGGGCAATGGAATGGCCGATGGAGGTTTTACCCGTTCCGGGAGGCCCCAGGAAACAGAGGATGGGCCCCTTGACCCGCTCGTCGGGGTTGCGCTCCATTTTAAGCTTACGTACCGCCAGGAACTCCAGGATACGGTTTTTGACCCGCTCCAACCCGTAGTGGTCTTCATCCAGGATTTTGGCTGCCGCTTCTACGTCCACCTGCTCCTCGGTTTCTTTAGACCAGGGTAGTTCCACCAACCAATCCAGATAGGTACGGGAAACGGTGTATTCTGGGGAGGCCGGTGGAATTCGTTTTAACCGATCCAGTTCTTTCTGAGCAACTTTCAGCGCCTGCTCCGGCATTCCGGCTTTTTCAATTTTCTCTTCCAGCTCTTTGAGCTCTAGAGTTTGTTCGTCCTCACCCAGCTCCTTTTTAATGGCTTTCATCTGTTCCCGCAGGAAGTATTCCCGCTGATTACGGGAGATTTCCTCCTGGACTTCCGCCTGAATCTTCTCCCCGATCTCTTGCCGTTGGATTTCTCGGCTGATGATTTTTACGGCAGCCTGCAAACGAGCTTTCACATCGAGTTCTTCAAGAATATCCTGCTTCTCAGCATTGGGTAGTTGTAGCATGGAGATGGCCCGGTCCACCAACCGGCCAGGATGCTGAATGTTGGAAAGCAGGGCGATATGGTCGGCGGTTATGTACTCCACCAGCTTGGATAGATCCCGGAATAGCTGACGTAAATGGGTACTCAGAGCCTCCACTTCCAGCGAAGGTTCATAGTGTTCCTTGAGAACTTCGACTATTGCCCGGTAGTAGGGATCAGTCTGAGTGAAGCGGGTAATCTCTACCCGATCACCACCCTGGACTATGATGCTCTGGCTGCCGTCAGGCATGTCCATGACTTTCATAATGTTGGCCAGTGTACCAACCTGGAACAGATCATCGGGAGAGGGATTCTCTATGTACCCTTCCTTCTGGGCCACCACTACGATCGTACGCTGTCCTGCCGGCAGTTCCCGCAGCAATTGCATGCTGCGTTTGCGACCGATGTACAAAGGAACTACCTGTTGGGGGAAAAGAACTTCATTGCGTAAAGGCATTAACGGTAAATCGCGAACTACTTCTACGTCACTCATTGCTACTCCTCATCATTTAGGGCTGCGGCAAGTTGTTGACTTATATAATGCCGCATTACATATAAAACTCTCAAAGTAACGAACGGGTCTCCTTGGTGATCTTTGCCTACCACGGCGGGCCATAACCCATTCTTAAGCTGGACTTTTCGCAACCAATCCACCAGTTTGCGGATTCTACGGTCCCAGGGTATTTCGTGTAAGCGGAAAACTTCCAATAATCGCAGAGTGCCCCCCCACAAAATACTGCGTCCTTCATAACCGTACGCCAAGTAGTTCCAGCTTTCGGGATTGGGTAGTAGAGGGTCGACCGTGGTGGTCGGGGTGGCCTGGGACAAAAAGTCCAGGGCTCTTTGCGTACCGACTCTACGCCGCAGAGCCGGCACTTGACCGACAGCCAGCATAAATAAGGCCGTCAACCAGACCGAGGAATTCTCCTCTTCAGGTTTATTACTCCACCCGCCATCTCGTTTTTGTTGATGAAACATCCACAGAAAAGCTTTACGGGCGAAGGGATTTTCTCCCAAGCCATATAGAGCTAACAAATAACAAGCCTGGGCCTGATGCATCACCGTTCCCGGAAAACGACCCTCATCGGACATAAACCGGAACAACCGCACTAGGCCTTTCTGCACCTGAGTTTGCTTGCGGGTGGCTCCCAAGTCGAGCAGTTGGTGCATATATTTCAATTGAGTGAGGAATCGCCAAGTATTTAGCTCATCCTCAGATAAATGCTCCTGTCCAACCGGCGGAAGGGGCCAGGAACCATCCACCAGCTGGCGTTTCATAATGCGCCGTCGTGGTAAGTAAGTCCGGAGATTGTTTTTCAACTCCGCCAGCTGATGAGATTGAACTCCTCGAGAAAAATCCGAGGCCAGGGCTAAGCGCACCTTGGGTGGACTTTTTTTCCACAGAATTCCCAGAGGATTCCGCTTCAGCTCTCCTAACCAAGGTTCTTCACTCCAAGAAAACATAGCAAACTTCACCGCTGGCTAATGTATCGCCATATTGTTTACCGGAAAACGTCTATTTTCAGCAGCAAACGAAAATTTTTTAAAGGCAAAGTGATGATATATCCGCCGAAAAGCCGTTCATCTTCAGGCAAATCGCACTAAAAGTTAGTTCAACTGGAGTACACTTCATGGCAGACCTCACAGAAAAACCGCTTCTTTAGCACCGACCAATCGGCCCCAAAAAGAAGAGCGCCGCCCAGAATGGACCGCGCTCGTTCGTGTGGAGGGGGGATTAGGCTTTAGTTATTTAGGGGAGCCTGAATTGGACGCTTCAATCAGGCTCGAAAAATAGCGGGCATTATTTGTGATAAATTTCATCATTTTTAAGATAATTGTCTTCTACGGCGCATGCAAACTTTTTTTATGACTTGGTAAGAAAATATCGCTCTCTAAATTTGCCTCCATCCGCTGCGGCGGATTTACTGGATGGGGGATGGTGCAGATATTTACGCTAAATATCGTGATGCTTAACCAATGGCATATAAGCTCAGCCTAAAGGAGTGGGCATGGCGAAACGTTTATCGAAGATTTTGCTGATTGGGGTTTTCTTAATTAAAGGAGTTGTTAGTCTCAACGCCGGGATCAACATCCACACCCGTTTCGTTACTCCCCGGCTACATCTGTTGGAACCCACTGTTGATTCCCTGACTTCCCAGTCGGCCTATTTCCAGATGGAACTCAATTTCTCCCACAATTGGTCACCGGCTCTTTCATTAACTGGTTCGGTGGAATTCGGACCTAGGGATTTCATGTTCTCCGAGCAGATGCGGGTGAAACAGCTGTTCCTTCAATATACTCGCGCTGGATTAGGTTTTAAGGTGGGGCGCTTCCCATACTGGAACGTCCTCTTCCCCGTCAGGATCGATGGCCTCCTTTTGAAAGTAAATAAACTGGGGAGTTGGACAGTGATGGGGGGGTATCCCGTTTTCTTTTGGCGCCCCACCCAGAATTCGCCGGTCTGGTTTGTCCAATGGTCACCCTTCAGGAGTATGGGGTTAGCACTCTGGCAAACCTCCATAGCCGGAAAAAATCAACTCCTAACCGGAATGACTGCCCATCGGCTGTGGGGAAAATCTTTGATGACTGCGGGCGAGTTATCCTGGAATCTCACCCACCAGCAGATGGACCGACTGCGGTTGTATATTGCTAAACGATTAAAACGCAGCCAACTACTCTTATCTTTCCGGAAAATAGGTCAGACAATGGCCATCTACTATCCCTGGCTCAAAGATGCGATCACTCCCCCACCTTTAGCCAGTTTGTACTGGATTTCCCGGAGTCCATTATCTCCCTCTTTATCAGTGGGGTATCGATTCAGCCAGTTGGATAGTTGGTTTACGACCGTTGGTGTTGGCCGCCAAACAAAAGTTATGGTCGGGCTTTATCAACACGCCGGTCGCCAATGGGTCAGTGGAACTTTGAGCACGACCAAGCGCTGGCGGGCGATCACACTTAACCTCCGATTGACTGCTAACGGCGTAGAGTATGGTGGTGATCTGGAACCCGCCGAGGCTTTCGGGGTTTCAGCCTGGCTGAGCTGGCGGCCCTTTGCCAACACATTGCTTCAATTAAATGGAGGTTTTGTCCAGAATCCTTTCTATCAGCAAGATGGTCGAATGGGAGTCGATTTTTCCTATGAGCTCTAGAATGTTTTGGTCAATAACCGTACTCTGGGGATTGGGCACCTTTGCAATCGCGGCCCCCCAGACTATTCATTTCTCCCACCAGCTCCATGTAGTGGAACAGGAGCTGGAATGCAGTACCTGTCACGAAGGAATTGAAACTGCAGTCAACCTAAAAAAGTCCTACCTGCCGACCCAGGAGACGTGCAGTGATTGTCATGACGTTGAGGACGAAACCAACTGCGGACAGTGCCACGTAGATCCCCGTAAGCCTCAAACTTGGCAACGATCGCTTTCAGATCTGGTACAGACCTTTCCCCATGAGCGCCATATTTCTGCCGGCCAACAGTGTCTTAACTGTCACCGGGAAGTGGTTGAAGACAAAGTCCCTACCACCTGGCTCAAAGAAACCTGCCGTCAGTGCCATCAAAGACAACCTAAACCCGATTTCCATAACGTTGCTTGGAAACAGTTACATGGTACCGCCCGTGGACAGTACGATTGCACGATCTGCCACCAGTCGCGCGATTGCGATCAGTGCCATCTAAGTCAACCTTTCAACCCCCAAGTGCATCCCCGCGATTACGTTCTGGGGCACGGACAGGAAGCAGCGGCAGGTGTTACCGACTGTGGAACTTGCCATCAGGATCTATCAACCTGTCGCAGTTGTCACCGTCAGCGCAATATTATGCCTTTTACCCATAGCCAGGTTAATTGGGCTTTAGACGAAGGGGGTGGCCTGCATGTGGATGAAGCCCTCTCCGCTCCGGCAACTTGCCTGGCTTGTCACCAACCGGGAAACGATTTAACCTGTAAACGATGCCATACGACACCATGAAAATGATTAAGTTAAGTCGACTATTACTACCTTTCCTGCTTGGAATTGCACTGTTTTGGAGCGGTTGTACCAAACCGGAGACATTCGAAGTCCATCCCGATTACTGGATGGATACCACTTCTGAGAATTTCCACGGTGAGGTACTAGCCAAGCGGGGTTTCGAAGGTATTGAGGCCTGCCGTAGCTGCCATGGTGAAGATCTCCAAGGAGGCAAAAGTGGAGTAAGTTGCTATCAGTGCCATACATTCGTTTCGGACGCCCACGCTGATGTCAATCGCTGGATGAACCCCGACAGTGCCGATTTCCATGGATTGACAGCCCTTCGGGGGGGACTGGAAGGTCTGGAGAATTGTCGCCTTTGTCATGGCGAAGATCTTCTGGGGGGAGCAGTAGAGCAGTCCTGTAACCAGTGCCACAGCTTGCCACCAGAGGCTCATTTCGATTCGACTAACTGGATGTCCACCTCCAGCTCAGATTTTCACGGCTATTTTCTCCGGGATAACGGCTGGGACTTTTACAACTGCCGACTGTGCCATGGAGATGATTTCCAGGGTGGAGCCTCACAAGAAGCCTGCACCACCTGCCATAATCCCATGGGGAATTGTACCATGTGCCACGGAGACATAGCTAATGGTACGGCCTACCCACCCCGCGATTTATGGGGTGATACCCTTTCCACGTCCCGGGGTGTAGGCGCCCATGTGGAACACATGACCACCACTCTCACCAGCAATGTCACCTGCGATGCCTGTCATATTGTTCCTACCGATTTCCTGGACCCCGGCCATTTGGGCAGCGATAATCGTGCGGAAATCACCTTCAATACTCTAGCTACTGGTTCTGGAGCGGTAAACCCCATTTACGACGCGGATTCCCTAAAATGCCAAAATGTCTACTGCCACGGCAGTTTTACCTTCTATAAGACAGACAGCGAAAATCAATACGCATATGCCGATTCCACTATACGCGGCAACTTCCCTGAACGTATTTGGAATAGCGGCGAAGCCTTGGAATGTGGGACTTGCCACGACCTCCCACCTAAAGGGCATTTCGGCTCCTTCACAAGAGATCAGTGTACCTGGTGTCACTCAAGTGTAATCGATGCTCAGGGCCAGATTATTGCTCCGGAAAAGCACATCAATGGGCAGAAAGATTTGAACTAGCCTGAAGTAGTAAAACTGGCGGGGGGATGAAATGCAGTTAACCAAAAATCGTTGGTTCAGGGTTTCGGCCTACGTACTGGGCGGAATACTGGCTGTTATCCTTATCCTATTTGTCACCATCCAGGCCACGTCCACACCAACTTTTTGCAAGACCTGCCACTACATGCGCCCCTATGTCAAAGCGTGGAGCGAATCAAAACATAAGGATGTGACCTGTATTAAATGTCATTTTCCACCAGGAATTCGCTCCGAACTGAAAGGTAAATTTACCGCTATGGCCATGGTGGCCAATTATGTGACCGGTATTTACAAACGGAGCAAACCCTGGGCGGAAATTGAAGATGCGAGCTGTTTACGCTCCGGCTGTCATGAAACCCGGCTGTTAAAAGGGAAAGTGCAATTTAAAGAGGGCATCATTTTCGACCACACCCCCCATTTAACCAAATTGCGCCGTGGTAAAAAGCTGCGCTGTACGAGCTGCCACTCCCAAATTGTGCAGGGTGAACACATATCGGTAACTGAAAGCACCTGTTTCCTCTGCCACTTTAAACGCGTTCCCGAAAGTTCGCCCATTAATAACTGCACCTGGTGCCACCAACCTCCTGTGGCGGAGGAGGGTAAGCAGGTGTCGTATGATCATACCTTTGTCCTGAAACACTCCATCGATTGCCAAAAATGTCATGGCAAAATGCAGGTAGGGGATGGAGCGGTACCCAAGGAACGGTGCAGCAGTTGTCACGCTGAAATCGACAAGCTTGCCCGCTATTCAGACACCAAATTCATCCACCTTAACCACGTGACTAACCATAAAGTGGAATGCCAGAGCTGTCACCTAGTGATTCAGCATAAATCGGTGGCCAGGACCAAAGAAATCATGCCCGCCTGTTCTAATTGCCACGAACGGCCTCATATTGAACAGCTCAGTTTGTTCACCGGTGAGGTGGCCAATGAGTCCATCAACCTACCGAATCCAATGTTTGAGGCTGGCTTGAATTGCCAGGGTTGTCATATCTACCACCAAAACGAAGAAGGCTCTAGCCAGCTGGAGGCAGTGACCGTCGCCAAACCTGAATCATGCGAGAAATGCCATGGTAAAGGTTATGCCAGGCTTTTTGACAACTGGGAAAAGGCCATGCGCAAAAAGGTGGAACTGGTGGATCAGGCCATAACCCGGGTAAATCAGGAATATCAAAGTTCCGGGAAGAAACTGCCGAAAGTTGCTAAGTTACTTAAAAAGGCTGAGTATGATTTCCATATTGTAAAGAACGGTAATGTGGTCCATAATGTAATTCTGGCCGACAGCTTGCTGGCCAGAAGCATGATTTACCTCCGCCGGGCTCTGAATGAAATGGGGTCCCGAGCTTCCCTGCCCAGTCTTAAACCCTACGGTAAACGGATCCCCGGAGCCTGCCGGAATTGCCATTATGGACAGGAAGGCATTAAGGTGAACGCCTTCGGCATAGACTTCAGCCATGATATCCACATCAATAAAAATCGCCTTTCCTGCTTCAAATGTCATAGCAACCGCCAGCGGCACGGAGAAGTGATCATTTCCAGAGAAGGATGCCTGAGTTGCCATCATACCCAAAGCAAGGTCACCTGCCAACGGTGTCACACCACCCAAACCGAACTGTATGAAGGGAAGCTCGCATGGTTTGCTGGAGCACAGGCCAATCCCATGGCTGAAGAAGAAGTGGCTTGTGAGGACTGCCACCTGGATGAGGAAGAAAAGGTCATGCGTCCGACTACCGAAACCTGCTCCAATTGCCACGATGAGGAGAGCTACGGCACAGATATGCTGGCCCTGCAGGGACAGGTACAGAATAAATTGCTAGCCTTGGAGCAACGGCTAAAAACCAGTAAAACGTTAAGTCCACCTCAACGTCGTAAGCTTCAGAGAATTCTGGACTTCCTGGTCAAAGACGGGAGTAATGGAGTTCACAATCCGGATGTTACTAAATCCCTGCTGAAACAAGCTGGCATGTGACTCCAGCAACCTGGTCTAGGTAAAAAAACACAGCCCCCACGTTGGGGGCTGTTTATTTCAGGACTTAAGTACGATTTATCCGGCTAAAAAGACCGCTCAGGATTTCCGTTGAGCTACTCGAATACGATTCAAGGCCCGTTCTAAAGCGCGTTCGGCTTGTTCGCGCTCCGCTTCTTCACTGACCTCAGACAGCTTGGCTCGGGCCCGCTCCAGCGCCCGCTGAGCTCGTGGTACGTCGATCTCTCCGGCTTTCTCCGCCGTTTCCACCAATAGCTGCACTTTATCGGGTTGAATTTCCGCATATCCCCCGCTGGTAGCGTAAAACTGGGGCTTAGAATCTTTGACTACCTTGATTTCACCGCAGGCCAACGCAATGACTGCCTTGGTGTGTCCTCTTTCCACCCCAAACAGTCCATCCACTCCGGGAGCACGGAGATATTCGACTTCCCCCAAATCCTCGTAGCTGGTGGGAGTGATTATTTCCAGCTTAAAAGTCGAGGCCATGAGCTTGGTTACCAGTACTTACTTTTTAGCGTTATCAACTACTTCGTCAATGGTACCGACGTACAGGAAAGCACTCTCCGGATACTCATCCATCTCGCCATTGATGATAGCTTCAAAGCCGGCAATAGTGTCTTCCAGCTTCACGTAGCGTCCCTTCTTGCCGGTGAATGCTTCGGCCACGTGGAAAGGCTGGGACAAGAACCGCTGGATGCGACGCGCGCGGTGAACCGCCAACTTGTCTTCATCGGAGAGTTCGTCCATACCCAGAATGGCAATTATGTCCTGCAACTCCTTGTATTTCTGGAGTATCTCTTGAACCGCCTTAGCCACCCGGTAATGCCGTTCACCCACCACCCGCGGATCTAGAATACGGGAGGTGGAATTGAGGGGATCCACTGCTGGGTAGATGCCCAGCTCGGCAATGGAGCGCTCCAGCACCGTCGTGGCATCCAGGTGAGCGAAAGTGGTGGCGGGTGCCGGGTCCGTCAAGTCGTCAGCGGGGACGTAAACCGCCTGCACCGAAGTCACCGAACCCCGTCTGGTGGAAGTGATTCGCTCCTGCAGATCGCCCATTTCAGTGGAAAGCGTCGGCTGATAACCCACGGCGGAGGGCATTCGTCCCAACAGAGCGGATACTTCCGAACCAGCCTGGGTGAAACGGAAAATATTGTCGATGAACAACAACACATCTTTGCCTTCTTCATCACGGAAATACTCAGCGATGGTCAGGCCGGTTAGTCCAACCCGCAGTCGGGCACCTGGGGGCTCGTTCATCTGACCGAAAACCAGGGCCGTTTTATTTATCACCCCGGAGGCGGTCATTTCCAGATAAAGGTCATTACCCTCACGGGTACGCTCTCCCACCCCGGAAAACACGGAGTAACCGCCATGCTCCGTAGCGATGTTACGGATTAGCTCCTGAATAAGGACGGTCTTCCCCACTCCGGCTCCCCCGAACAAACCGGTCTTGCCGCCTTTGGCGTAGGGCTCCAAAAGATCCACCACCTTAATTCCCGTTTCTAGAATCTCGGTGGAGGTCGATAACTCTTCCTGGGGCGGTGGGGCGTGATGGATGGGCATTCGAATAGTATCTGGGGGTTCCTTATCGTCGATGGGGTTACCAGTAACGTCGAACATACGGCCCAGAACAGCCTCACCTACCGGTACCGTGATGGGGCTGCCAGTATCTTCGACTTCCAGTCCTCGCTGGAGGCCATCAGTACTATCCATAGCCACTGTACGCACGACGTTTTCCCCGATGTGCTGGGCTACTTCAAGTATCAGATAGGAACCATCCTGGCGTTTGATACGCAGGGCGTTCAAAATTGCCGGCAGGTCTCCCTCCTGAAAGGAGACGTCCACCACTGCGCCCATGATTTGAACGATTTTACCTTTTCTGGCCATAACTCGCTATTCCTTACGTATTCTCCATAAGGGCTTCCGCCCCGCTTACTACTTCCAGAATCTCCTTGGTGATGGCTGCCTGACGGGCCTTGTTGTATTCCAAGGTCAGGGACCTGATTACCTCTCCGGCATTTTCCGTGGCGTTGTCCATAGCCGTCATACGGGCCGCCTGCTCCGCCGCATTTGATTCCAGCAGGAATCGCCACATCTGAACCGTCAGATGTCTGGGAACCAGGGAGCGAACCACCGCATCCGGCGAAGGCTCGAACAAATACTCCGATGCCTTGATCTCCTCACCCGGTTCCAACACCAATGGCAAATAGCGGAAAGCCACCACCTCTTGCCTGATGACGTTGCGGAAATTGTTATAGATCACCGTTACTTCATCAAAAGACTGTTGCAGATAATGGCGGGTGATTTCTGCGGTATAAGCGACGGCGTGGTTGAAGTTCAGATCCCGCCAGAAGTGAGTATACGAGGCTATCACTCGATAACCCCGATTTTGAAAATAGTCCCGGCCTTTTCTCCCGATGCATATCAAAGGCACCTCTTTACCCCCGGCGGCATCGATTTGCTCGTGAGCAAAACGCAGGATGTGGGAGTTAAAACTACCACATAGGCCCCTATCGGCCGTGATGACCACAAAGGCCTTGCGCTCGGGTTCCCGTACTACCAACAGGGGGTGAAGGTTCCGGTCGATGGTCGGGAGTAAATGCTTCAGCATCCCGTTGATGCGGTAGGCATAAGGACGGGCCTGTTCCATCTGCAACTGGGAGCGACGTAATTTGGCCGCGGCCACCAGCTTCATAGCCCTGGTCACCTGCTGGATGCTGGTGACGGTTGCTATGCGTTTTCTAATTGCCTTGAGATTAGCCATAGGTATATCAGGCTATAAAACTCTTGAGGAACTCTTCGGTAGCTTGGACCAAGGCCTGCTCAACTTCAGCAGTTAGGTTGCCCGTCTCCCTGATGGCCTTCAGAATATCCCCTCTGGTATTCTCCAAGTAGTCCAGGAATTCGGCCTCAAAGCGTTTGATCTCGGAAAGCGGCAGGTCATCCAGGTAGCCCCGGGTACCAGCGAAGATGATGGCAATCTGTTTTTCCACCGCCATGGGTACGTACTGATCCTGCTTCAGGATTTCCATGAGCCGCTGACCGCGTCGCAGCTGCTTCTGAGTGGACTCGTCCAGATCGGAACCGAACTTGGCGAAAGCGGCTAATTCCCGGTATTGAGCCAACTCCAACCGGAGACCACCAGCTACTTTTTTCATAGCCGGGATCTGGGCATTACCACCCACTCGGGACACGGAAATACCCACATTCAATGCCGGACGTTGACCCGCGTAGAACAGGTCCGATTCCAGGTAAATCTGGCCGTCGGTGATGGAAATGACGTTGGTAGGGATATAAGCTGAAACGTCTCCGGCTTGTGTTTCGATGATGGGCAGCGCCGTCAAAGAACCACCCGAATCGGGCAACCTTACAATCGTGTAACCAGACCCCATTTTCTTCAGAGCATCCTCCGCCTCCTGGCGGCTGAAAGCCCCCTGATAAACCTTGCCGTCCACTCCCGGGCGCTGTGGACCATCGCCCTCCTTAACGATCACATATTCTTCCGCCAATTTGGAGGCCCGTTCCAGCAAACGGCTGTGCAGGTAGAATACGTCACCCGGATAAGCCTCACGTCCCGGCGGTCGACGGAGCAGGAGGGACATCTGGCGGTAAGCTACTGCGTGCTTGGAAAGGTCATCATAAATGATCAGGGCATGCATCCCCCGATCCCGGAACCATTCCCCGATGGAAGCTCCGGCGTAAGGCGCAATATATTGGAGCGGCGCGGGGTCAGAGGCATTGGCGGCCACCACAACAGTGTATTCCATAGCTCCATGCCTCTCTAATTCCACCACTACCCGGGCTACGGTTGAGGCTTTTTGACCAATGGCCACGTAAACGCAGTATACCGGAGAATCGGTTTCGTGGGTGTAACGCTGGTTAATGATGGTATCCACGGCAATGGCGGTTTTGCCGGTTTGGCGGTCACCGATAATCAATTCCCGCTGTCCCCGACCGATGGGAATCATGCTGTCGATGGCTTTCAGACCGGTTTGTAGCGGTTCGTGTACCGGCCGGCGGGCCAATACCCCCAGAGCTTTCCGCTCAATGGGATACTTTTCCTTGGTGTTTACGGGTCCTTTACCGTCCAGGGGACGCCCGATGGGGCTAATAACCCGTCCCAACACTTCCTTGCCGACGCCGATCCGCACTACTTCACCGGTGCGCCGTACCTGGTCGCCTTCCTTTACCAGTTTGGGATCGCCAAACAACACCAGCCCCACTTCATCCTCTTCCAGATTGAGGGCCATACCCACAACGTCGTTGGGAAAGCTGACCAGCTCGGAAGCCATGACGTTTTCCAACCCGCTCACCCGGGCCACGCCATCCCCCACCATTATGACTTCACCTACTTCCGCCAGGTCCGGGGGTAAATCCAGATCCTGCACCTCTTTTTGTAGCAAACGGGTCAGATCATCAGTTTCTATTGCCATGATTTATCCCTCAGCCTCTTTTATGATGCACTCAATACTCGTTTCAGACGAGTCAGCCGGCTTTTCAAGCTGCCGTCCAGTACTAGATGGCCCACCTGCAAACGCAAGCCACCCAATAATGACGGGTCAACTATAGTTTGCAGAATCGGTTTCCGTCCAGTGCGCTGCTCCACCAGGGACACCAAATCCGCCTTTTCTTCCTCAGACAAGGGATAGGGCGAAGCGGCGATTACCGGAACCAGATTGCGAATCCGCTGATATTCTTGAGAGAAAGCTTTTACCAGTTTCGGCAACAAGCGCAGCTCTTTACGGGTCGCCAATCCCAGCACCAGTTGCCGAACCGGTTCAGGCATTTGCGGAAACAGCTTCTCCAGCAGCGCCCGCTTCTTCTCGGGAGTGATCCGGGTCGAGAAGAGAATAGCTTTCATCAACGGTTGGTTACGGTAGAAGGTATAGAAGCGGTTAAACTGCTCGTTGGCCTGATCCAGTTGATCTTCAGGAATATTGCCAAGGAGGGCCCGTAAATAGGTTTTTGCTTTCGCCGGCAAATGCATCAGTTAGACTTGAATTCTCTTAAGGTTTGTTCCACCAGGGCCTGATTCTCGCTCCGACTTACAGCCCGTTGTAATACTTTCTCAGCAGCGGAAAGGGCCAGATCCACCACATTTTGCCGAATTTCTGACAGAGCTCGCTCCTTTTCCCGGGCGATCTGCTCTTCGGCCTGTTTGATCAACTGATTGGCCTGTTCCTGGGCTTCTTTGAGTATCTCACTTTTCAGCCGTTCAGCGGAGCGTTTCCCGGAGCTGATGATTTCCTGGGCTTCCCGCCGCGCTTTAGCCAGGGTGGCTTCATATTCCTCTGCAGCCTTTTCAGCTTGGCGTTTAGCCTCTTCGGCCTGAGCCAGTGATTCCCGGATGAATTGCTCCCGACGTTGTAGGGCAGCAACAATGGGTTTCCAGGCTTTGCTGGCCAGGACAAACAGAACCACCAAAAAGGTGATCCAAGTCCATATCATCAACCCCGTATCAAAGCGGGTTAATAGTTCCATAACACCTCCAATGGTGAGGCGAAGAAAAGAAAAGGATTTACTTCAACAAGGCGATTAGTAAGGCCACCACCTCCCCGATAATGGCTACCCCTTCTAGCAGAAACAGGGGCAGGTTCACGGCGGTAGTGATGTTGCTGGCAGCTTCCGGCTGACGGGCGATACTCTCGGCGGCTGCTTTAGCCAATTTACCGATGCCGATTCCTGCACCGATCACACACATTCCTGCTCCTAACGCGGCTCCAAGGAAAGCAAACTGCATGGAATTTTTCCTCCCTAAATGGTTACACGATTATGTTCAATAAACATCGAGCCGATCAATGATGGCCCTTCAACGATTCACCCACAAATACGGCGGACAACAGGGTGAAAACGTATGCCTGCACGATGCAAACAATTATTTCCAAAAAAGTGATACCGGTATTCAAAGCCACCGAAGCTACTCCTAGATAGGCGTTATGCATCAGGAAGATGGGGGCAAAAATGGCCAACATGGCAATGTGCCCGGCCGTCATATTGGCCGCAAGTCGCATGGTGAGCGCAAAGGGTTTAACGAACATACTTAAAATCTCAATTGGTATTAGCACGAAGTACATGGGCCAGGCCAGGCCCCTGGGAGCTAAGTTTTTCCAATGACCAAAGAAACCGTGTTCTTTTATCCCCGCTACAATGATGGAGAAGAAAGTGATAATGGCCAATGCCGCCGTGAGATTGAAATTTCCGGTAGCGGTGTAGCCTCCGTGGCCATGGTTTATATAAGCGAAAATGGGGATCAACCCCATGAAATTCATTGTGATAATCAGGAAAAAGAATGACAGAATCAGCGGCCCCCAGCTGATCATGAATCGATCTTCCCGCAGGTAGGGCTTTAGCACATGACGCCGCACCAGATCCACCAGATACTCGAAAGCATTGGTCCACCCAGTGGGAATCGGTAACTCCTGCTTACGATAGGGCCGGGTCAATACCAACCCCACGATCGTCACCAGACCGGCCGCGATCCAAAGCATTATGACATGTTTAGTTATGGAAAGGTCTATGCCAAATATTTCCAGGGGAATCATCACGTCGCTATTAGCAACGTGTTCTACAATTTTCTCCCCCATATTCAAAACGCCGTTGGTTGCGGCTTCAGACATCTAGCTTATTCTCCTGAGTGGTTGGTTTTCCGCCTCAAAAAAAGCGGCCAATGATAAGCCTCGACCACGTGCCAGGCAAGGAAGTTTACAAGCAAAGAAACAGTAAAAACCACCCTTTGAATTTCTGGTCGGG
This sequence comes from uncultured Lentisphaeria bacterium, assembly GCA_964469505.1. Taxonomy (GTDB): domain Bacteria; phylum Fidelibacterota; class UBA8477; order UBA8477; family JABMPR01; genus CAYXZO01. The sequence goes on from CAYXZO010000006.1 coordinate 22,135, forward strand.
GGATGAAAAGGAATAGCCAAACCCCTACCAGGATCACCTTTGCGAAAAATCCCACCAGGTGCAAGTTCTGCAAACTATCCGCTCGAGGGGTAACCAACCGTTCCGCTATACCTAGCAGTAGGCTGCTGAGGAGTACCGGTAAAAGGGCTCCCCAGAACCAGGTCAAAACCCAAGGTTCATGGCCTGAGAGACCTAAACCCAGCAGTACAATTCCATTTACCAGCACAGCAGGGAGTAACAGGTGCAACAAAACAATCATTCTCAGTCCGATTTGAAAAACAAAATTTTATAGAGTTCATACATTCCAACTACCGTACCAAGAAGCAATCCTCCCAGAGTGCCCCAGGGACTCCAGCCAAAACGATAATCCAGATAATACCCCAAAGCGCCCATTCCTAATACACTACCCGTCATCGAAGAACCGGCCGCTAATACTCGTCCTTTGTCAATGGATTTGGAAGAATTGTCGGGCTTGCCTTTTTCAGGCATTGGATTCCGAAACCGATATGTCAGGTTCGGCAATCATGTTACTGTGTCCTTCGAAAACAGCACCATCTTCAATGGCCAAGCGGGAAGCAGTGATGTCACCTTTAAGCCGCGCTTTAGAGCCGAGTAAAACCTTACCCTTAACAACCACGTCACCACCGACCCGCCCATGAATTACGGCGTGCTCTCCTTCAATGCCCCCTTTGACTACTCCAGTTTCCGCCACCGTGACAAAACCAGTCGCAGTTACTGAGCCTTCAACCCTGCCGGCGATATGCACACTACCGTTCACCTCTAAGTCACCCCGAACCTGAGAGCCGAACCCCACCAATGTCTCCATGCGATATGTGCGCTTAGCCATGCTCGCTCCAGTTCAGTTTAAGGAATCTGCAGGGGCCAATTCGGGTAACAGCTCCACCGGATTTACCGGTCGGCCGTGATACCATATCTCGAAGTGCAGATGTGGACCAGCGCTGTGACCGGTATTCCCCACAATAGCAATGGGGTCACCTCGCTTAACCCGGTCCATGGGTTTTACAAAGTTACGCTCATTGTGACCGTAAAAGCTGATATAGCCATTCTCATGATCGATGATTACTAGGTTTCCCAAAGGATAGGTCCAGCCGGAGAACAATACATATCCACTTCCGGCCGCTTTGATGGTACGGTCGGCAATGGACGATAGATCGATCCCCAAATGACCAGGGTTAAACAAACCTGGAGTGGCGTTGAAGGGCGCATTGATGAAGCCCTTGAGGGGTAAAAAGGTGGGGACATTCTCCAGCAGACTTTCTTGCCGGTAGGGATAAAGTACCGCCTCCTCGGTATCCGCAGGGGCAAACCCCAGTTGCGGTTCCAAGGTTTTTCTGAGAAAGGCATTGATCTCCTTGATACGCTCGAAATCCCGGGCTATCCGCGCCACCTGAGCCCGTTCGGAAAGCAAAAGCTTATTTTCGGCTTCCAGTCGGTTGTAGCGTAAAGCCCGGGGGCCATAATACGCCACCAGGGCCGCAAAACCTATAATGAGCAGGGCAGCTGTAATCTTCAACCATCGGACGGTGCGCTTGCTAATGGTCCAGGAGCCCTTTAGAGTCCCGTCCGCCTGGAGTACCATTAGAGTGTATTTGTCGAAGGTTTTCAAGGCTTTACAGTGTTTCTCCCAGAATCAGCTCGATGATTCGATTTAAATCCTCAGCTCCATAATATTCGATGCTGATTGTCCCCTTGGAGGGACCTTTAGTAATTTTCACTTTGGTGCCCAGCTTATCTCTTAGCCGCTCTTCCAACATCCCCAATTCCGCATCAACTCGCCGAACCTGGACCTTTTTTGTCGCTGAGCCCCTAGCTTTTTTCAAACGACCGATAAGCCGTTCTGTTTCCCGCACACTTAATTTTTCCCGCAAAATACGACGATACACATTTACCTGGGTGCGGGAACTTTCCAATCCCAGCAAGGCCCGAGCGTGGCCGGCACTAATGGTTAAGTTCCTGAGCCCCTGCTTAATTTCCGGGGGTAATTTCAACAGCCTCAAGGTATTGGTTATGGCGGCGCGGCTTTTACCTAAATGGCGTCCAATATCGTCATGGGAGAGCTGGTATTTCCCATGTAGCAAGCTGTAGGCTTCCGCTTCTTCCAGAGGATTTAAATTGTCACGCTGCAAGTTTTCAATGAGGGCTAACTCCATCATGTCCACGGCAGTATCAACCTGCATGATGTAGGCCGGGATTTCCCGCATCCCCAGTTCTTTGCAGGCTCGCCAGCGCCTCTCCCCCGCAATCAGCTCATACCCTCCGTCGACCGGCCGAACCGTTATGGGCTGAACCAGCCCCTTTTCCTTGATGGAAGCCTTCAATTCTTCCAGGGAGTCTCTATCGAAAGCTTTACGGGGCTGAAACGGATTGGGCTGGATTTGTTCGATGGGTATCTGTTCCACCCCGCCAGAAACAGCTGGTTGCTCCTCCTGATAACTGGAAAGCAGGGCTGAAAGTCCCTGACCTAAACGACGCTTAGGCACGTTCCAAAACTTCCTGTACCAAACTCATATAATTGGCGGCTCCCGTGGAGTTGGCGTCGTAGAGAATAATAGGCTTACCAAAACTGGGAGCCTCACTCAAACGCACGTTACGGTTTATGAAAGTGCGATAAACCCGATCCTTGAAATAAGACTGGACTTCTTCCACCACTTGCTTACTTAGATTCAGGCGTCCATCGTACATGGTCATCAGTACACCTTCAATGGACAGCCGGGGATTGATGGAAGTTTGAATCCTCCGGATGGTATTGAGGAGTTGACCCAAGCCCTCCAGGGCGTAATACTCACACTGGATGGGAATAATCACCGATTTGGCGGCCGTCAGGGAGTTAATGGTCAATAACCCCAGTGAGGGGGGACAATCGATGATGATATATTCGAATCGTTCCTCCAGAGGTTCCAAAGCCCGTTTTAGCAGAAATTCGCGCCCCCGGACATCCACCAACTCCACTTCGGCCCCTACCAGGGAAGGGCTGGAGGGCACTACCCTCAACATGGGTAGCTCGCTGCCTACTAGGACCTCCGGCAGTTGTGCTTCGCCGATCAATACCTGATAGATGCTCTTGCCATTCAGGCGCACGGGCAAACCCAAGCCAGAAGTGGAATTGGCTTGGGGGTCCATGTCGATCAGGAGGGTCGCTTTCTCGGCCACCGCTAAGCCGGCGGCCAGATTCACCGCCGTTGTGGTTTTCCCCACCCCCCCTTTTTGGTTAGCGATGGCGATTATTTTGCTCATAACTACTTGATTTTCCGTATGTTAATTGCTCGTGCCAAGGTTAGTCAATATAGTTTTACACCTCTGAAAAAACAACGCGGAATTGGAAGCACCCTTTCCCTTGAAGGAAACCCGACCGCAACCTAAATTCAACTCACCATGTTTCTGGGCACCATCGTCGGAACCGTCTGGGCTACCAAAAAGGTACCCCAGGTACAGAATCTACGCTTTTTAGTCGTGCGCCCTAAAGGATTGGAGGCAGAACCCAACACTAATTTAGTCATCGTAGCTGATGTCCTGGGAGCCGGGGTGGGCGAAGAAGTTATCTGTGCTTACGGCCATGCCGCCCGCCAGGCTATCCAGCCGGAAAATCCCGAAGAATTGGCCATAGAAGCGGCAGTGATTGGGATTGTGGACTCCATAGATCTGGCGGGAGCCAGCCTTAAAAAACGTGCTCCAGGAGTGAAACGCAAGGTGGTGAAACTTACCGATAAGCAATGGCCCCTCTGAGCGAAGAACAGATCCGCCACTTAGTGGTGCAAATCAAGCAGCAGCTGGGCCCCCAGGCGTCCCCCGAATTGGTTCGCGAAGCCGCCCGCCAGGCCGTTAAAGAATTGGAGGGACGCCAAGGGGCAGGTTCAACTTTCGTAACCTCTTCGGATCGTTTGGTAGTTTCCGTCTTCGGTTCCAACAAACCGGGTATCCTGGCCGGTGTCTCCACAGTACTGGCCGATCGCAATTGCAATATTCTGGATATCTCCCAGAAAATCATGGGCGACCTATTCACCCTGATCATGCTGGTAGATCCCAACGGCGCGGCTGGCGAAGAAATTCGTTCCGCATTGGATCAGGAAGCTCGCCGGTTGGGGGTTAAGATTTTCGTGCAAAACGAGGCTCTTTTCAAAGCGCTGCACCGCCCGTAGTCCATCGTTTCAGCTTTCCAACCAACGCCAGAGATAGATCGTAGCAATTCCCCGATAGGGTCGCCAGGCTTGAGCCAGCGTATAAACTTCTTCTGCTCTCGGACGCTCGGCCAAACCATACGCTCTTTGCACCGCTTTCTGCAAGCCTACATCCCCAGCGGGTAGAAAGTCCTCTCGCCCCAGGCCCAACAGACCTGTATATTCAGCCGTCCAGGGTCCGACTCCCCTGAGGGCCAACAATTTCTGGCGTAATTCATCATCTGAAAGCCGCTCTAACCGCTCAGATACAAAATCGCCCGCAACCTGTCGGTGGGCCACAGCTATTATGTATTCCGCCTTGCGTGTGCTGAACTGTAGCCTACGCAAGTCCGCCACTTCCAGCTCGGCTACTGTTTCGGCCATAGGGAAACAGCGAAAGGTTCTACCATTCACTTCCCATCTTGGACCAAAATTTTCAATGAAACGCTGCCGCAACGTCACGGCGAAGGCTACGTTCAGCTGTTGATCGATAATTGCCGTCGCGAGAGCTTCAAAAAACGTAGCTTTGCGGAACCAACGCAGTCCCCACGACTTATTCAGCGCAGGTCGCAATTGTTCGATTCGGGCCAGATGCCGGTAGGCTCCCGGCAGATCCCAGTTCACATTGCAATAACGTGCAAAAAAAGACTCAACCTCCAGTGAGGAGCATTTCCCGTCTAAACATTGCCACTGAATTATTAAGCCCGGTTCCCTTTGTTTCTCCAGCGTCTGCAACTTAGCCCAAACCCACCCTGGGCCGATGGGAACTACCAGCTCCACTTTATCTTCTACAATGTGTTCCTGATAAGCGAAAGGCGCTCGAGTTATATCTCGAAATACAGCTTTTAGGTCCAGGGGACCTTTTAACTCAAGCCTTATTTCGGTCATGGTTATTTATAAGAATTGAGGGATAGCTTGTAATACTTTAGATCCGGCAGTATAACCCCAATCAGAATCAACCCCCCACCCAGAAAAGTACGGGAGCTTAAGTGTTCACCCAACACCGTCCACCCTAACAATGTGGCGACTACTGGAACAATGAAGGTTATATAACCCAGCTTTACCACCGGTAAATGTCGGAATAGCCAGAAATAGAGACTGAATCCCAAGGCCGAGCCAATGACTGCCAGATAAAACAGGGCCGCCATGGGAACCAATCTAAAAGGAAACCGGGCGGGATTTTCCAGGAGCAACCCCACGCCCAACAACATCCAAGAGCTGAAAAACATCCCATAGAGGTTAACTACTAAGGGATCTAAATGAGTACCTCCCCGCTTGAAATACACATTGGCATAAGCTGCGATAGCCACCGATACCAGGATAATTCCCGCAGCCGCCAGTGCCCGCGGCTCTCCCGTGATTTCCTTGGCATTCATTATTAATAAGGTTCCCCCGAAAGCCACCACCAGACTAAAGGCAGTAGTCCAGTTCAACCTTTCCTCGGCAATCATAAAATGAGCAAATAAAGCCACTTGAATGGGAAAAGTAGCCCAAAGCAAAGAAGTCAGATTGCTATAAACAAACTGCAAACTCCAATAGGTCAAGCCATAACCTAAAAAGAAATTGCCAAACGTGACGACGGCTAATGTTTTGCCGCTTCCCGGAGGTAGCTTCAGGCTACGTTTATTGAGTTTAAGGTAAAGAGCCAATACACAGGAAGCTATCATGAACCGCGATGCAGCAGACAACAAGGGGGTTTCCCCGATACTCACTTTCATTGCCAACCAAGTGGTGCCCCAAATGAAAACCAGCCCGTAATAGGCCGTGGCGACTCTAAGGTTCATGATCGGGGGGAGGTTAGGCTTTTACTCCCGCTACGGACATCTATAGAATTATTTCTTCGTCTTCTTGGAGCGGGCGTCCCAGGCCACCACAACCGGACTGGCGATAAAAATTGAAGAATAGGTTCCCACAATAAGTCCAACTACCAGCGCTAGGGCGAACGGGCGAATGACCTTCCCTCCGAAAAAGAGGAGCGAAAGAACCGCCAACATGGTGGTGGTGGAGGTGATTATGGTGCGGTTTAAAGTTTCATTTATGGAGATATTGGCTATACGTTCAAACTTCTCCCGGCGCATGTTTTTAACGTTTTCCCTGATCCGGTCAAACACCACAATGGTATCGTTCAGCGAATAACCCACAATGAAGAGGAAAGCGGCGATGACGGTAAGATTTATTTCCATATCGGTGACCGAGAAAAAGCCCAGGGTGATCATCACGTCGTGCACCAGGGCAATGATAGCAGCCACAGCATACCGAAACTGAAAACGGATGGAGATATAGATCACAATTCCCAACATGGCGATTAAGACCGCGGCCACGGCGTCTCCCCGCAACTCCTTGCCGATTTTAGGACCGACAGTTTCAACGCGCCGGATCTCGTAACCGGTTTCGCCCTGCAGGGTAGCCAGCGACTTTTTGATCTTGTTCAGTTCTGCTTCAGCGGTGGCGGGCACTTTTACCCGGATGATATATTCGTTGTTGCTACCATAACTTTGAATGACCGCTTCGCTGTAGCCTTCAGTGGCCAAGGCGCTACGAATCTGACTGACCTCCACGGGCTGTTGGAATTTCACCTGAAGAAGGGTGCCCCCTTCGAAATCAATTCCGAAACGTGGTCCTCCGTGAAGAATCAGGCTCACTATCCCGATTCCAATCAAAATCAAGGATATGGTGATAAAGATCTTTCGCCTGCCGATGAAATTGATATTGGCATTTTTAATTAGCTGGAACATACCACATCTTCCCCGTTAGATGCTCAATTGAGTCACTACCCGCCGCTCGGTAATAAGCATGAAAATGGTGCGGGTAATGAAAATGGCCGTTATCATGGAAGTCAGAATACCCCAGAACAAAGTGGTGGCGAATCCCTTCACCGTTCCGGTACCAAATTGCCACAACACCAAGGCCGCCAAGATGGTAGTGACATTGGCGTCCACGATCGTGGTCAGCGCCCGGGCATAGCCATCATCGATGGCTTTTCGCACCGTTTTGCCGGCCCGTAATTCTTCCCGAATGCGCTCAAAAATCAGCACATTGGCATCCACGGCCGTACCAACGGTGAGAATCAAAGCAGCGATTCCCGGAACCGTCATAGTGGCATTTAGGGAAGCCAGAACAGCCAAGGTGAATAACAGGTTTAAGAAAAGAGCTAAATCGGCGATAAGTCCCGAAAGCCGATAATAGACGGCCATGAATAGGATTACGATCACAAAGCCCAACAAGGCCGCTCTGGTACCATTACGCACCGAATCGGCCCCCAAGGAAGCTCCGACAGTACGCTCTTCGATGATTTTCATGGGTGCCGGTAAGGCACCGGCTCGTAAAACCACCGCCATTTCCTTGGCTTCCTGGATATCGTTCAACCCCTCAATCTGAGTTCTACCGTCGGCAATCTTGGTTTTGATAACCGGAGCCATTTGAACCACCCCGTCCAACACGATGGCAACTCTCCGGTTGACATTGGCGGCAGTAACTTTGGCCCATTTCCTGGCGCCTTCATCGTTCATATTCAGATGTACCACAAACTCCGCTCCGGACAGGCCACCCATGGCCTCCCTGGCATCGGTTATCACACTTCCCGTCAGCTCCGGTTCTTTTTTCAACAGATATAAAGGATAATACTGCACACCATCACCGCGGATTTCCCGGGGCTTGGCTCCCCAAGCCAGTCGCACATCCACGGGAAGGGCAGCTTCAATCTCGGGTTTTTTCAAGTATGCTCTGATTTTGCGGTAATTCTTTTCCGGCACCCAGATAACATTCTGGCCCACACTCACCAACGAGGAAAAAGGACGCCGGACATCGCCTGTTCCCTGTACTTCTAAGGAATCGGCTTCACCCTCTCCCAGTAATTCCGCTAATCCCGAAGCAGCAGTTGTGTCTTCACCGCCGGTAGTATCAGCCGTGGCCGCCAGCGCAGTGGTATCCTGCCCGATAGCTGCCAGCCACGCTTTATCAACCCGCCGCATCACATCATCCAGCAGCTCGGGGTCTTCTTTGAGCAGTACAAATTCCAGCAAAGCCGTAGCCTGGATCAAATTGCGGGCCTGTTGCCGGTTGGTGATACCTGCCAGTTCTACAATGATGCGCCACTGTCCCTGGCGTTGAATTGTGGGTTCTGCTACACCGAACTGATCCACTCGGTTGCGAATGATTTCTTCCGCCCGATCCACCGCGTCTTTGGCATCATTACGCAGCGCTTCCACCACCTCCCGATTAGGTCCCTTCTCATAGGAAGGGAAATAGCGCGCCAGACGAATTTTCTCGGCATCGGCGTTTTTCAATAGCAGGTCGAAAAAGTCGGCATCTGTGGCTAGAGCCTCAGCAAAAGTGCGTTTCAGCAGGTCCTCTATGCGACTATCAGTGCCTTCCACCCGACTGCGGACCAGCTTTTCTAAATCCACTTCCAGCACTACGTGCATTCCGCCTTGAAGATCCAGACCTTCATGGATGATCTGGCTTTGCAAATCGGCCAGTTTACCTTCTTCCAACAACTGGGCGCGTTCTTCCGGGGAATAGGAATAATAGACGATGGTGTTCTTCAACAAATAGGCAGCCACCGCCACCATTAACACCACCAGAAAAACCCGCGACCGTAATTTTCCTGACATGAAAGGATCGTCCTCCCGTTTATTTAGCTGCCATAAAGGCGCCGGTTGCAAAAAAAGCGCGGCAATATAACGGGGGCAAAGGGGTTGTCAAAGCCTAATACCCGTGGGTTTTATCCACCACCCCCGGTAATGGTTCGCCGGCTAGGAACGCCTTTAATTTGTGGGCAAAATCTCTGGTAGCCGCCTCCACATATCCTGGGTAATTACCGGCAATGTGAGGTGAGAGCAGCACATTGGGCAGGCTAAATAAAGGGGAATCGGGAGCTAATGGTTCACGTTCATAAACGTCCAGCGCCGCCCCCGCCAGCTTGCCCGCTTTCAGCGCTGCAATCAGATCGGCTTCTTTCAATAAGGGGCCCCGACCTACGTTAATAAGAATCGCCTGGGGCGGTAACAAATCCAATTCTCCAGCACCGATCATACCTCGGGTCGCAGGGGTCAGAGGAGCGGCCAGCACCAACACTTCAGCTCGGGGTAGAATCTTTTTTAATCCCTCCACGGCGTACACTTCCGTAAAGGGTTCCTGGTGGCCGCTTCCTTGAAGTTTGCGTTTGATGCCGATTACCCGCATCCCAAAAGCCACTGCCCGGTGGGCAATGGCCCGCCCCAGTTCACCGGTCCCTATTATTACCATGGTACGGCCCTGCAATAGTCTAATGCGGGCGGCAACTTGCCACTGTAACCACTGGCGCTCCCGCATGAAGTCTTGCCACAGATCAATGCGTTTCATGAAATACAACAAGGCGGCGAATACATATTCAGCCACTGGGCCGGGAGTTACGTTCTCGGCATGCGTTACCAGCACGTCACTTTGTTGAATGGCGGGAAAGAAAGTATGATCCACCCCGGTGGAGCCGATATGCAACCAGGCCAGCTTCTGGGCTTTAGCAAAGGTCTCCGGAGCGATGGAAAAACAGACCACCACATCGGCATCGACTATCTCCCGGGCCAGGATTTTTTGATCCGGACAAAAAACGTATTCCACCCGTTCGTCGGGAACGATGGATTTTATCTGCTGCACAATGCGCTCAAAACGCTCCCTGCGGGAGGTGGCTTGAATAGCTACCTTCAGCGTTTTAACCGCCATGGTGGCATTATCTCCTTAAAGTAGTCAGCCCTTGAAATCAATTCTTCAAACTGTGCAGAGGGGCCGGGATGTGTCCGCCGCGTCTTATGAAGGCGGCGGAATTCAATTTTTTCACCGGCATGATCGGTGCCCGCCCCAACAGGCCCCCAAATTCCACCTCTTCTCCGGCTTTGCGCCCTGGAACCGGGATAATCCTCACCGCCGTGGCTTTCCCATTCATTACCCCAATGGCACACTCATCAGCGATAATGGCTGAAATTGTTTCTGGCGGGGTATCCCCCGGGATGGCCACCATGTCCAAACCCACCGAACAAACGGCGGTCATAGCCTCCAGTTTTTCCAAATTTATGGCCCCGGAGCGCGCCGCTCGAATCATTCCGGCATCTTCGCTCACAGGGATAAACGCCCCGCTCATCCCCCCCACGGCACGGGCAGCCATCAAACCGCCCTTTTTCACCGAATCCGTCAGTAGCGCTAGGGCAGCCGTGGATCCCGGGGCTCCAGCCTCCTCTAACCCCATGGCCTGGAGAATATCCGCCACGCTGTCTCCCGGAGCCGGCGTAGGTGCCAGGCTCAGATCCACAATCCCGAAAGGCACTCCCAAACGCTCGGCTACCATTCGGCCGATGAGATCTCCGGCACGGGTAATCTGGAAAGCCGTGCGCTTGATGGCTTCTGCCAATTCTTGCATGTTGGCACCAGGGTGGGCCTTGACCGTATCCAGCACCACTCCGGGTCCGCTGATACCCACATTCAGGACCACATCTCTCTCGGCCACACCGTGAAAGGCGCCGGCCACGAAAGGATTGTCTCCGGGGGCATTGGCAAAGACCACAAATTTCCCGCAACCAATCCCATTACGATCGGCGGTGCGTTCGGCCAGCTTTTTTATAATTCCCCCCAGGGCTGCTACCACATCCAGGTTAATGCCCGCCGAGGTGGAAGCCACGTTGATTGAGGAAGTGACTCTTTCGGTGCTTCCAATGGCTTCAGGCACGGCCTTAATCAGCGCCCAATCACCGGGTGTGGCCCCTTTTTCCACCAGCGCTCCAAACCCACCGATGTAATCCACTCCCACTTCCGCCGCGGCCCGATCGAGAGTTTGGGCTAAAAGGACAAATTCTTCGGAAGAAAAGCGTTCCCCTACCAGGGCCAGGGGTGTAACTGCCAGGCGCCGATTCACGATTTTAATGCCCAAGTCCCGCTCCACTTGGGAAGTGATTTGGTTCAGCGAACCTGCTACCCGCGTGATTTTCCGGTAGATCCGATCGGCAACCACCTGAACGGAATCACCCACACAATCCCGCAAGCTTATTCCCAGCGTAGTGGTGCGAATATCTAAATGCTCCACTTCCGTCATGCGGAGCAGATCCAAAACTTCGCTGATTTGCCAGGTCATAAGGAGTTAAAGATAGATTACCCCTGGGGTTGAAAAAAGAGAAAGCACCGGCCGCCGCAAGAAGTCACGCGCTCCGGGAATCTTTAGTGACGGCTTTAGGCAGGGTAATCCAGAATTGGCTTCCCTTGCCGAGGGTGGACTCAACTCCTACTTCGCCCCCTACACGCCGCAATCCTCGTTTTACGATGGCCAATCCCACTCCGGTCCCCGAATACTCTCCCCGCCCATGTAGCCTTTCAAACACTTTGAAAATACGTTCCCGATGCTCGGGAGCGATTCCAATGCCATTATCTTCAACCCACAGCCTTACCCTCTCCCCCAGATCTTCGCACCATATCTTGATCTTAGGTCTGCGTTCTGGAGGTACAAACTTGAGAGCGTTATCAATCAGATTACCTAATACCTGGGTTAAAATCATCTCGTTACTATGTACTAACGGGAAAGGACCCTTTCTTGAAATCCGGGCTTCACAGGCTTCAACCTGCCTCTTGTAGGTATTAAGAACCTGGTTTAGAACTCTTTCTAGAGAAACGGTGCTTAATGGAATCTCCTGGTATGGCAACCGGCTATAGGCCAGTAAATCCCGAATGAGATTGTCCATATGTTGTGCCGAAGCATTTACGGTGCGTAACAGACGTTGCCCTTCTCGGTCTAAATCTTTTCCAAAGTCCCTCAGCAATATCTGGGAAAAGCCGGCTATCGAGCGCAAAGGAGCTCGTAAATCATGGGCCACCGAATAGGCAAAAGCCTCCAGCTCCGCCATGGCCTCCTGTAGATCGGCAGTGCGCTCGGCGACCTTGATTTCCAGTTCCCGGGCGTGGCGTTCGATTGTCTCCAGGTATTCGATATTTTCAATGGCCAGCACCATCTCCCCGGCGATGCCTTCTAGCAAAAGGGCATCTTCGTCGGAATAGGCTTCAGGTTCGTAGCTCTGAATCTGTAAAGTCCCCAACACCCTTTCTTCTTTCAATAAGGGTACTACCATAATGGAGCGCACTCTTTTGTCGCTGGGAGAAGGCAGGTTTTTGAACGTTCTGGGACGGGGCTCCAGGCGGTCTAAGTCGTGAACAATCACCGGCTTACGAGTAGTAACGGCTTTGCTCTGAATTCCGGTATCCGGCTCTAACGGTATAGATGGTAAATCGTTCACCTCCAGGACTTGTTTATCGCTACTCAAATACCGTGGAATCAGTAACTGTTTTTCTTGATCGTAAAGAAAAATTCCGAAATTGGGGCTGTCCATTAAGCCGGCGATAATCTCATTGGTTTTCCGGCAAAGAGTATTGAAATCCCGCATCCGGACCAGATTACGCCCCACCTGGGCGACGATTTCCAGCCGATGGGCCGCCCGGTCGCGCTCCAAGCGCAAATGAGCTTGATTCAGAGCTATGGCCAGAGGATGAGACACTTCCTTCAATAAATCTTCGACTTCCTGGGTCAAATCCTCGGAACGTCGAAAACCCACTCCAATAAAGCCCAAACTTTTACTTTCAATTTGCAGGGGAATTACCAGATAAGCGTCCAGCCCCCAGTTCTTTATGACTTGCTCCATTTTATGTAGTCTTTTACGTCCCTGGAGATGTTTTTTACGAACTATTTGATTGGCACGTAGTTTTTTGATATTCCCATATCCAATCAGCGGGATTTTGCGCCCTTTTGCGGGCCTGTAGCCATCGGGGGCAAATCCACCCAGAGAATAGCCCCAAGTCCAATTGGCATCTGTTCTGATTACCACTGCACCATCACAACCAAGTACCTGCTTCAGATGAGATAAAGCAATCCGCACCAGACTCTCCAGACTCTCCGCAGATAAAATGGCTTCTTCCAGCTTGCGTAAATTCTCCAGGCGGGCGATGTACTTCCGACGTTCTTCACCGGCTTTTTGCTTCTCGGTGATATCCATTAAAGTACCGATTATCGAGGGTTCACCCCGGTACTTTATTTCCGAGCCCAGCACTTCGACCATTATTTCTGTGCCGTCCTTGCGCACGCCCTTGAAAGTGTATCGCATTAAGGGAACCTCGCCGGCAATGCGGCGGCGGATATTTTCCAGAACCAGTTCCCGATCGTCCGAGTGCGTCAGGTCGATGGGGCCAAGACGGTTCACTAACTCACTTGCTCTGTACCCAAAGATTCGTGCCAGGGCCTCGTTCACGTAAGTAAACTTTCCATGCTGGATTAAGTAAACCCCTACCAAACTGTGCTCAACCAAGGTCCTGAATAAATCCTCACTCTCCTGAGCCAGGCGATAAGCCACCTCCCGAGTGTGAAACAGTAGCCCCAGGCAGCTCTCCAATTCCATAGCCGATTGCTGGATACTTAAATATTTATCAAAACCATTTTCGCGCCAGTTATATGGCTCTTCACGGCTTTCCCCCACTAGCAGGATTGGAACGAATCGACGGGGATTACGCTGCTTTAGTATATGCGCCACCTGCGGATGCACTGAAGCTGTCTGTTCATCCAATATGAATAAGTCAGCGGTCGGCCAGAGAGTAACGGGCTCAGGGGGAATATCCATGAATTTAAAATCCAGTTCTGCGGGTAGGTTCTGGCAGAGCCACTCTTTAACTCGTTGCGAACGAATTATGGCCAAATAGCGCCCACTGGTAGGGAACTGCTTTATGGAAGAACTACCTGGCTTTTTTCCCATCCTGGTCCCCTATTAAAATACTCCTCCTTCATTCAACCAGTGCAGGAATTCGAATTACATATTATGCAGGAAAGTTTATTCTTCTCCAGTAAACAAATTTTGGGTGGGGTTTAAGGATGTCACCATTTCTTTACAAATGTACAAAAGACAATGAAAATTCCCCACTTATTATGCCCTCTGTTCACTTCCCTCCTATCAGCGCAGTTGGAACGCTTGAGCCAAATTCTCGTTCCCGAATATCCAGGGTCATCAGTTATCACCAACATGTTTCCCCTTGAAAAAACCGGGGACTGGTGTATCCTTCCACTCCATGAGTTCCGACAATAATGACGCCCCCAAATTGCTGCAGGTAAGGAATCTGGAGACCACCTTCTCCACCGACACCGGCCAGGTCAAGGCCGTGGCGGGGATTTCTTTCGATCTGCGGGAAGGCGAAGCCCTTGGCATTGTGGGAGAATCCGGCTCCGGTAAAAGCGTCACCGCCCTGTCCATCATGGGCCTTATCCCTTCTCCGCCGGGACGGATTACCGGAGGGGAAATTCTCTACCGGACCCGGGAAGGAACTGAAATCAACCTGGTGGGGCTATCGGAACGGGCATACCGCCATTTCCGGGGCAATGAAATGGCCATGATCTTCCAGGAACCCATGACTTCCCTTAATCCGGTCTTCACCTGTGGCAACCAGGTGGCGGAAGCCATCATGCTTCATCAAAGAGTAAACAAAAAGGAAGCCCTGGAGCGGACGGTGGAACTGTTCCGGGAGGTGCAACTCGATCGCCCGGAACAAATGGTGAATGCTTACCCTCACCAGCTTTCCGGCGGTCAGAAACAACGGGTGATGATCGCCATGGCCATCTCCTGTCGTCCGAAACTGCTCATTGCAGATGAGCCCACCACGGCCCTGGACGTCACGGTTCAGGCTGCCATTCTGGACCTGATGCGTAGTCTGCAAGAGCGTTACGGCATGGCCATCATTTTCATAACCCACGACCTGGGAGTAATAGCGGAAATCGCTTCCCGTATCATCGTGATGTATCAGGGAGAAATTGTGGAGCAGGGGCCCATCGAGCAGATCTTCCTCAAGCCGGGACACCCTTACACCAAGGGACTGCTGGCCTGTCGCCCACCTTTAAAACGCCACTTGCGACGCTTGCCTACTATACAAGACTTTTTCCAGTGGCAGGCCCGGGAACAATCCGGTGAAGGTCCTGACGTGGCTGCCATCATGCAGGAACTGGAAGTCAAACCCCATGAAGTGGCCGAACGCCTGGAGCGGTTGCAAACCCAGCCACCCTTGCTGAAGGTGGAGGGACTTAAAACCTGGTTCCCCATTCGCAAAGGCGTATTCGGGCGGGTGCGGGGCTATGTGAAAGCCGTGGACGATGTCTCTTTCGAAGTCTATCCCGGGGAAACTCTGGGACTGGTAGGTGAATCAGGAAGCGGCAAAACCACCATCGGGCGCAGCATCATCCGGCTGGTGGAAGCCACTGACGGCCGCATCACCTACAAGGGGCGCAACCTGCTGGAACTGAATCGCCGGGAGCTCCAGACGGTTCGGCGGGAAATCCAGATCATCTTTCAGGACCCTTATTCTTCCCTGAATCCCAGGATCACCATCGGTTCGGCCATCATGGAACCCATGCGGGTCCACGGTCTCTACGAGAATGATCAGCGCCGACGGGAAAAGGTCATGGAACTACTGGAGCAGGTGCATCTTTCCGCCGACTTTTTCAACCGTTACCCCCACGAATTCTCCGGTGGTCAGCGCCAGCGCATCTGTATCGCCCGCGCCCTGGCTGTTCAGCCTCGCCTTTTGATTTGCGACGAATCGGTTTCCGCCTTAGATGTGTCCATACAGGCTCAAGTGCTGAATCTGCTTAATGAATTACGGGACGCTTTCGGCTTGACCTACATTTTCATTTCCCACGACCTGTCGGTGGTGAAGTTCATGGCCGACCGCATAGTGGTTCTGAACCGGGGCCGCATCGAAGAAATCGGTCCCGCCGACGAGGTCTATTTCAATCCCCAGAGACCCTACACCAAGAAATTGATCGCCGCCATTCCCACCGGTGAAATCAAAAGGCAGGGAGCCGGCCTATACCCCTGACATAAGGCCGGCCAGACCAAAACTGACCAAACCTTTTTCCCAGGAATCCGTTACGTCACTCATGAACAATTTTCGCCGTTCCTCTTTCCGGTGGAGAACACCCCTGTTGGTGGGAGTTTTGGTCTTTCTTTCAGCGTGTCAACGACAATCTCTTGAGCCCCCGGCAGTAGCCCGGATCGGGGAACGCGTAATCACCCGGCCCGAGTTCGAACAAGCCTACGCCGAATACCTCCTGCGCAGCAATACCGGTGACACCCGTCAAGCGCGGGAAACGGTACTGAACTTTTTATTGGAACAAGCCATTCTAGCCCAGGAAGCTCGAAAACTGAGCCTGGACACTGCGGCGGCTGTGAAGCAGGCGGTACGTTTGGCTGAGCGGGCGGCTTTAGTCCAGGAAACGTATCAGGAATGGGTACGCAACCGAACACCGGAGCCCACGGAGAAAGTTCTGCGGGAAACCTACCAGCGGTATCAGACACCCCTGCTGGTGCGGCACCTGTTTGCCCGTACCCGCGCCGCCGCGGATAGCTTGTATCGCCTGCTATCCAGCGGAGAGAAAGATTTCCAGCAACTGGCCCGGGAAACTTTTCAGGATTCACTCCTGCGGCATAATGGGGGCCTGCTGGGATGGGTGCGGTATGGCGAGTTGGACCCCGCCCTGGAGCAGGTCGCCTGGCGCTTACCCCTGGGGAAACCTTCCCAGCCGGTTAAAAGCCGCTACGGCTGGCATATTCTGGAAGTGGAAGCCCGTCAGCGGCCGGTGCTACTCACCGAAAGCGACTATCAGCTTCAGCGGGAACGGATTAAGCGACTGTGGCGCCGGCAACAAGAGCAGCTCCTAGGCGATTCTGTCATTGCGGCCTACATGGAGCGTCAACATCTACAGTTTAACCTGCCGGTGGCGCGGCGCGTATGGCGCCTTATCGCCCGCCGGTTAGCGGAAATTACCGCCGATCCCAATGCTCCTCTGGAATTATCACCCACCGGTCTGGAACTGGGCACCGTGCAGGATTCTCTGAAGCCCCTACTGAACCAGGAAATGCTGCGGTTCGACGATACTCGCTGGACGGTTAAAGACTTCCTGAAACGTCTGCCGGCCATGAACCGTCGGCTACTCACTCAGAATCTGCCTCGGGGTACGGCATATCTGGTGCGCGATGAGCTACTGGCGGCCGAAGCCCGGCGTCAGGGCTGGGATCAACGGCCCCGCCCCCAGGCCCTAGTGGCCCAAGCCCGGGATCAGGCGCTGGCACAGGCATACTTGAGCTACCGCTGGGGACAAAAAACCTTTTCCAACACCGCCTTGCGTAACTTCTACCGCCGCCAGTGGATAACCCGCTATATGGCTCCGGACAGCTTGTATTTGCAGGCTTTGTTGCTGCCCGACAGCGGGGCAGCTTTGAAAATTCTTACCCAACTACGCCGGGGAGCGAACTTCGATTCCCTGGCCACCCTCTTCCCCTATCCCGCCCCAGGGCGGCGCAAAGGAAAACTGGGGTGGCAAGTCCAGGGGCGTACCCCCTTTCCCCTGCTGTATCAGGCGGCGAAAAACCTCCCCCGAGGTCAAGTCGCGGGTCCCATTCGTACCGCCCAGGGCTATGCTATAGTGCGAGTCTTACATCGGCGACGATATCCCCTGCCATTTGCCGCCATTCGGGAGAAAGTAAAGCGTGACCTGGAAGCCGAAGAACTGCGCCGCTTTCGCCTGGAGATCCTGCAGGAGCTGAAGCCGCATTATCAGGCGCAGGTGAATTGGGAAGAGTTGGGAGGGGGGAAATGACCGATGACCGCGGACCAATGGTCTCGGAGTGCGGCGCTTTAGCGCCACTTTGACTTTATCTCTCACAACGAGCCTGACAGACGCAAAGGGCGCCAGGGAAAGGAAACAGGTGGACAGGAAACGGGAAACAGGATAAAAGAGGGTATCTGAGTATCTAGGTATCTAAGTTCATTGGTCATAAATCTTTGCAATTGAAGATTTTCCATTCGCTATTGGCTATTGGAATTTGGTATCAATACTCAAACTGCCAACTTCCAACATCCATCTTCCAACCTTCAACTTCGCCATTTGCCGAAGCAACAGCTGACTACCGTTCTGTACTAATCACAGAAACTCAAAAAGATTAAAAATGGTGAAATCCATCCAGCCGGAGTTAATTTTAACTCAATGCTGGCCATCATAATCTACCTCCTCTGGATTGCCTCGGAAATCTACCTGGCCGTTAGTAAAACTTTCCGTGCCCGGCGAGCGGAAGAAAAGGATCGATCTTCTTTCAGATACATCTGGATCACTCTGGTAATAAGCCTGTCCTTGGGGATCTGGTTGGGGCTCAGCGGTATCGGCTTTATTTCTTGGCATCCAACCTGGCTGATGAATACCGGGCTGGTTCTAATTCTCCTGGGATTGATCCTGCGCTGGTGGGCTATCCTGACTCTGCGAAACCTGTTCACCGTGAAGGTTTCCATTCTCCGGGACCACCACCTGATCCAACACGGTCCTTTCCGTTTCTTGCGCCACCCCTCGTATACCGGCAGCCTGTTTTCTTTTTTGGGGCTGGGACTTTCTTTCGCCAACTGGTTGAGCACCATCATAATCTTCCTGCCCATCCTCAGCAGCTTCATCTATCGTATCCGGGTGGAGGAACAAGCCCTGCAAGAAGCCTTCGGTGATGAGTATTCCGCATATTGTCGCCGGGTACCCTATCGACTATTTCCCTTCATCTACTGAATAACCTGACTAGTTCCCGTTTAGCATTGTCCGCCGTTTTCTCTGCCGTCTGCGGTCAGCGGTCATCCTCCAGTTTCCTTTCCTACGGTCTCCAGCGGTTGCAGTTATAGAACTCTTTACTTTCTACATCCCACAGCCTACCTTCCCACCCGAGAGGAATCGCGGATGCTGTTAGGCAAAATCGTCGGCACTGTCTGGGCCACGCGTAAAGATCCCAAATTGGAAGGGGTTAAATTCCTCATTGTCAAGGAGGAAACCCCCCGGGAGGAACCCACGGGCAAATACGTGGTGGCTGTGGATACGGTGGATGCCGGCGCCGGCGAAACGGTACTGGTAGCTTCCGGCAGCTCGGCCCGCCAGACGGAAATCACCAAGAACCGACCGGTGGATGCGGTGGTAATGGCCATTGTGGACCGGCTGGATTTCTGGGAGCAGCCAAAATGAAGCTGGCTCGTGTAACCGGCACCGTCTGGGCCACCCGCAAAATCGCCGGTTTGAAAAGTCAGAAGCTTCTGATTCTCCAGAGTCTTTCTTTTACTGAACGTAAACCATACGGTGTGCCTTTAGTTGCGGTGGATACGGTGCAAGCCGGTCCGGGGGATATGGTACTCTACGTCACCAGTCGGGAAGCATCTCTGCCCCTGGAGCCGTGGTTCGTACCCGTGGATGCCACCATCGTGGGAGTGGTGGATCAGGTATCTTTCCAAGGTCAAACGGAGCGTTTCCATTAAGCTGCACTTTCGTTCTCGTCAAAAACCTCCCGTCAGGACCGAGCGCCCTGGGTTGCAATGGTTGCTGGCCACGCGTAATCGGGACAAGGTCAAAGAACTGCAGGAGTTGCTCTCGGAATACCCCCTGCGCTTGCTCTCACTCCACGATTTTCCCGACCTCCCACCCACCGAAGAAACGGGAAATACCCTGGAAGAAAACGCAATTCTGAAAGCCCGCCTGTCCCATGAGGCTACCGGATTACCGGTTATAGCCGATGACACGGGGCTTTTTGTAGAGGCCCTCAACGGCGAACCGGGGGTGAAATCGGCGCGATACGCCGGCGAGCAAGCCACTTATGCCGATAACCGGAATCTACTGTTGCGAAAAATGGAATCCGCTCCTCCGGGGCAGCGCGGAGCCACCTTTAAAACCGTAGTGGTGTTTTACACTGGACAGGATGAAATCATTGCCACCGGTGCCACTATAGGCGAAATTACCCATCGACCTATGGGAAGTAATGGATTTGGATACGATCCAATTTTCTATGTCACGGAAGCGGCCAAAACCTACGCAGAAATGAGCTTGGCTGAGAAAAACGCCGTGAGTCACCGGGGCCGCGCGTTACGAGCCCTGCTACAGCAGTTGAAACCCTATCTGGAAAAGCTAACAACGGAGTCGCCCATCGGTTAACCGATAACTCTCGCCCTTTACTTTTTCCAATAACAACAGGTAGTGCTAATGAAGAGGACACAGCGGTTCTACATATGGTTTTGCTTTATCTGGGCGGTTGCTGCGGCATCCGTCCAGGCCGCTGTGTCTCAAGATTCCGTCCGGGTTTTTCCACCGGTGGTTCAGTGGCCCCAGCCCCCCCTGGCACCTTTTTTCCCACCCCAACGTGGGGCCTTGTATCTCAAAGACTCCACCCTGGCTTTCAGGGAGTTTCTCTATCCATTCAGTACCTTTCGGGTGCGTAGTAAAATCACCCAGGACTCCACTGGACAATTCCTCATCGCCCGGTGGACCTACCAGGACCGGCCGGCGGCTCTGCCCAACGTGATCCCGGTGGAACAGTTCAAAACCATCGCCCTGGCCCATAAACTGCGGGAGTTGGTCATTAAAAACCTGGCCGGCAAACTGCAACCGACCCGTGCGGGCAGTGAAGGTCAGTTCCGCGAAATCATTGGCGCCGAAATAGCCGGCCAACGCGTTTCCCTGCGGGTCCGGGGTAACATCAACATTCTGGGCCGCTTCAGCAGTGAGGACCGCTCCCAGCAATTGAACGTCTCCAATCAGTACCAATCCAACACTTTCACCATCGATCAGCAACAGGCTTTCAAGATTCAGGGCAAAATCGGCAAGCACATCAGCATCGATGTGGACGAGGATAGTCAGCGGGACTTCGATTTCGAGAACGCCATGAAAATCCACTACCTTGGTGATGAAGACGAAATCGTCCAAAAGATCGAAGCGGGCAACATCTCCCTGAATCTGCCCGGCACCAATCTGGCTATGGTCTCTGGTAAAAGCAGTGGTCTGTTCGGCGTTAAAGCTATCATGAAGGTGGGGGCGCTGGATATCACTGCCGTCGCCTCCCTGGAAAAGGGTAAGAAAAATAAAAAATCCCTTCGCGGCGCGGCCTCCAGCCAGGAACAGACCATCGAAGATTTCGAATGGCACCGCAATACTTACTTTTTTATCAACCGTTTTTATCGGCGCAAATTTTACCCACTGGCCCCCGACGGCAGCCACTACGATCCTGGTCGTCGCATCACTCAGATTCAGGTTTATAAATCGGTGAGTCAATACGGCCCTTCGGATGAAACCAATTATTATATCGGCCTGGCTTACAATCACCCTAACACCGATTCCACCTTTGTGCTGAGCCGGGAATTCGAGTTGTTGACTCAGGGGGAAGATTACTACCTGAACGACCGTTTGGGCTACATCCGTATGACAGTGCCGTTGCAGGACTACGAAGTATTGGCCATCGCCTACCGGGACACGGTAACCAACGAGCTGCCCCAATCTCTCCACGTATGGGAATACGACTCAACGCTGGCGCCGGTTTACACCTACCAGGAAGGTGATACCCTGGCCCTGGGCATTCCCCCGGCCAACGATACCTTGCACCTCAAGCTCATCAAACCGGACAATCCCCGCCCCAACCAGGAAACCTGGGATCTGGAATTCAAGAACGTGTATTATCTCCACGCAGAAAAGATCCAACCCGATGGCTTCGACTTGAAGCTTAAATACATTCTGGATCAGGAACCGGTGACGGAAGCGGACGACGGGACCAATTTTCTGGCCATTTTCGGTCTAGATCAACAGGACGTAAACGGCAATCCTGGTTCTGACGGCATCATTGATTTCTCCAAAGATGTTCCCGAAACCGCCTGGCTCAACTTTACCACCGGGGAATTATTGATCCCCTTTCTGAACCCCTTCTTGCCCGACACGCTACCCCCGGGCCAGAACCCCAACGAAACCAACGCCATAGGCGAACCTTTGAAAACCGGTGGTAATCCCTACCTGAACAATCACCGCAAGTACGCTTCCTTTTCTTTCTACAACAACGTGCCTTCCAGCAACAACTACCGGGACGACAATAAATTCCGGATCTACGTCACCTACAAAAACCGGAGTTCAACCTTTAACCTGGGTTACAACATCATAGAGGGGTCGGACGAGGTTCTACTCAACGGAGTCCCCCTCCAGCGGGGTCAGGATTACACCATCGACTATTTCACTGGCACCTTGACCATTCTCAACGACGCGGCTCTGGCCCCCGGGGCCAACCTGGAAGTCAAATACGAGCAACACGAGCTGTTCAATCTGGACAAGAAGGTGGTTCTAGGCACCCGGGCAGAATTGAAATTTGGACCGGAGAAGAAATCCTATATCGGTTTGACGGCCATTTATTTTTCCAAAAGCAGTATCGACGAGAAAGTGCGGGTGGGCCAGGAGCCGTTGCGCAACCTGGTATTGGACCTCAATGGCAAGGTGGATTTCAAGCTGCCCTGGCTCACCAAGGCCCTGGACCGCTTGCCCTTGCTCACCACGGATGCCCCTTCTCGTTTCACTTTCCAGGGCGAAGTGGCCCGGGTGAGCCCTAACCCCAACACCCGAGACAATCGGGATCTGGGTGAAAAGCACGTGGCCTACCTGGATGATTTCGAAGGCAGCCGCCGGGAAACCAAGTTGAGTATCCTCAGGCGTAGCTGGGGAATGGCTTCTCCACCCCTGGGCAAGCACAACCACGAGCGGGCTTTCGTGTACTGGTTCAACCCCTACAATCGCGTGGCCACCCGTTCCATCTGGCCCAACAAGGAAACCAACGCTCAGGCCCATAACGACGTGACCGATATTTTGCAGATGGTGGTGATACCCGACTCGGCGTTTTCCGTACGGGACGATCACGGCTCACCGGCCGAAGCCTGGGGCGGCATCATGAGCGCCCTGTCTTCCGGCTATTACGACCAGACCGAGAGCAAATTTCTGGAAATCTGGATTCGGGGAGAAACCGGTCGCCTGCACATCGATATGGGGAAAATCAGCGAGGATCTCCAGGAACCAGGTCAGAGCTGGACCGTAACCATCAACGGCACCACCTATCAACGGGGTCACGGCATCCTGGATACCGAGGACCTACCCACCGACTTTGGCAGCAAGATCGGAGATGGATTCGTCACCGCCGATGAGGATCTGGGACTGGATGGCTGGCCTTTCACCCATCCCGACACCCTTGATCAGCACCCCAATTGGGAGAAATACGCCTTCGATCCCACCCATACTCCTATCGACTACAGCCGGATCAACGGCAGCGAGGGGAACCTAAACTCCGAGGGAGGCCGCTACCCCGATACGGAAGACCTGGACGGTAATCGTAATCTGGATATCATCAACGCCTACTACTCCATCAGTGTGGGTTTGGATGGGGAAGATTACGTAGCCGGACGCACTGCTTATCGCAACGGGCAACCCACCGGTTGGAAATTGCTGCGGATTCCCCTGAGCGATTTCCAGCTCAACGGCGACGCCCGGAAAGTTTCCTGGGCCGACATCCGTTACGTACGATTATGGCTCGATAGTCTGAACGACACAGGCGCCACGGCCGTCCAGATTGCCTCCCTGGATATAGTGGGCAACGAATGGCAGGAAGAAGGACTTTACGAAGTTCTCAGCGATGGTCGGGAACAGCTGGTGCCGGACACCTTGAGCCACGGCTCCCTCAACCTCAGCGTCATCAACACCGAGGACAATCCCGATCGCTACAATCCCGACCTGAGCAACAGCAACGCTTATAACGCACCGCCCAAGGGGGTCAAAGGGATTTTCGATCCCATCACCGGTCTGCGTTCCAAAGAACAGTCCTTGGTGTTTGGGGTCAAGGAGTTGGACCCGGGATACCTGGCATTGGCCAAGAAACGCATCCTGGGCAACGACTATCTTAACCTCATTCACTACGCCACCCTTAAAATGTTCGTCCACGGCTGGGATCCCAATCGGGCTGGCTACGAAACCCAGAACGGTTTCACTCCCTACCTGGTTGACGACACCACGTCCAACCTGGAATTGCGCTTCCGTTTCGGACATACCGCCGGAGACTATTACGAAATCCGTAAACAGGTTTTTCCCGGATGGGATGCTCGCAACCACATCAGTCTGAATCTCCAGGAACTGGCCGCCTTCAAGCTGTCCCTGGCGGATTCCATCTGGCTGGATACTTCCTTTGTGCAAATCGACAGCACCGGCGATTCCACCCCAGTGGTTGACACCCTGGGATGGGATCAGCTACCGCCTGAACGCCAATTCGCCATCCGCCGGAAGTCGGGGTACACGCTGGTCATCCACGGCAATCCCAGCTTAAGCCGCATTCGTTTTCTGCGTCTGGGGCTTTACAATGGCGGGAGCAGCCCCATGACCGGTGAGGTGTGGCTGGATGAGCTGCGGGTAACGGATATCGAGCAGGAAACCGCCATCGCGCTGCGGGCTAGTGCCACCCTGCAACTGGCTGACATCGGCAACATCAATGTTCAGATTCAGAAAGACCGGGCCGACTTCCATAACGCTCAGGAACAATTCGGTAGTGGCCAGAATTCTTTGAATCGAATCATCAACGGTTCTTTGAACCTGGGGAAGCTTTTCCCCGAGTACTGGGGCTTAAGAATTCCCCTGAACGCCTCCTGGAAACTGACTCACCGGGAGCCCAAATACATTACCGGGAGTGACATCCGCCTGCGGGATTTACCCCTGGACTTGCGGGACACAATTCAATCCATCACTACCGAGGACACCAGCTTCAACTGGAATGTGGCTTTCTCCAAGGCGACCCACTCCGATTTCTGGCTCACCAAATACACCCTGGATGGGATCAGCCTGCGCTTTGCCGCCAGCCAATCCCGGGGACATGATTCCCGTACCCTTTTGCGCACTCACTCCCAGTACAACGCCCAGTTCGGCTACAGCACCAATCTGCCCCAGACCTACACTTTTCAGCCCTTCGCTTTCGCCCGGAATCTACCCTGGTTGGGCGAAACACTGGCCGGCTGGGAAATCACCCCCCTGCCCAGCAATATCAATTTCAATCTTTCTATGACCCAGGACAGCTCCTTCAGTCAGGTGCGCAATCTGCGTTCACCCCCTACCCATAATTTCCGCCTGAGCATGAACCGTAGCCTGGGTCTTAACTGGCGTCCCTGGTCCAGTTTCTCCACGCGGATGCAGTTCAACTGGTCCAACAATCTGGACACCATGAAAAACAACCGGGAGGCCATCCTGAAAGGAGACTTTGGGCACCTGGGGAATTATTCAGAGAACTACCAGTTCAGCTGGAACCCCACCTGGCTGGATTTCCTGTCGCCTTCTTTGAGTTACAGCAGCCGCTTCAACGCTGGAGACAATATCAAGAAAGATTCACCCGGGCTGGATCTGAGCTACAACACCCAAACCAGCGAGAGCTTCTCCCTGGATTTGGCGCGGCTTATCGGCAAGCTGGGGGGTACCACCAGCGGGGACAGAGGCGGCGAGCATCGGGTGGGATTACCTCCGCCCACTCCCGGTGTCCCCCAGAAGGAATCGGCGGAAAGCCTTTCCTGGTGGGACGAATTCATCGCCCGGTTACAGCAATTCTTCGGCCATCTTAATCCCATTTCTGTCAGCATGAGTCAGAGCCGCAACCGCGCCGATTCTCGGGTAATAACGGCCATCGATACCCTCGATTCGGATAGTCTGATTATCCGGGAAGGTCACATTCAAGACACCGACTGGCGCTACCGGTTGGGGCTGATCCAAAAACCGAACTTCAAATATTATCCCCTGGCGGTTAATCCCTTCCGGCAAGCGGAAAATTGGAATCTCAACTTAAATTCCGGTTTGAAACTAGGGAAAAATCTCAGTTCAGACTTAACTTTCTCCATATCTCGCAACACCAGCCTCACCAACCCCGCCCAGGGGGAAGTGGAAGTAACCACGGTAAATTATTTACCCAGCGGTAATCTCTTCGGCCGCCCGGCGGACAACCTGCGATCTTTGGGGGACAAGGGCCTTTACTTCCCCTCTTTTACCTTGCGTTATACTGGTCTAAATAAAATCGAATGGCTCAAGAATTACGTTTCCAACGCTTCCCTGGACATGAGCTATTCGGGGAAACGCCAGGAACGGTACGAGAAAGGCATTCAGGTAAGTCAGGAATTCACCGTCAACCTGGCACCCCTGGTGCGGTTGAATCTGCAAATAAAACCGGGCATCAACACCAGTTTGAATTGGTCTGTTACCCGTAAAATCACCAATTCTACCAATGGCACCACCAACCACACCATCAACCATACCATCACCGCTAGCGCCCGTTACACCCGAATCGGGGGACTGACCCTGCCTATTCCGCTCATGAAAACCTACTATTTGAAAAATAACGCCGATTTTCAATTCGATTTGTCGTACACTTCCAAGACCACCTACCGGGGAGGATTGGACGAGAATGGTAAATTAAAATTCGGCGAACCCGATTTTGACCGCTCCCTGACGGCTAAACCCACCGTGAACTACTCCTTCAGCCGCCTGGTGAACGGTTACTTCAGTTTTCAATACCAGCTCTTCAGCACCCGCACCATGGGTACCCGCACGGTGAAGAGCGTGGAGTTTGGTGTTAAGGTGCAGATTCGTGGCTAAACGAAGCCTTCTCACATCGGCGTTCAAACTGATGCTGGCGGCCATACTGCCGGCAGGAACCACCGCTGCGCAACCTGTCGTCAATTTCCAAGGGGAGCGGGCCTTCGCCGATTTAATCCGCCAGTGCGATTTCGGCCCCCGCTTTCCCGGTTCCCCCGGCGCCGCTGAAATGGCCGCCTGGCTGGAAAGTACCCTACGGCGCCATTGCGACACGGTGGTGGTGCAATCATTCTCCCGACCCGATCCTTACCGGAAGGGCCAAACCCTCCACCTGCGTAATTTCATCGGCCGTTTTCGACCTGAGCTGGGCAAGAGAGTAATCATCGGCGCCCATTGGGACACCCGTCCCCAGGCCGATGAAGACCTTTTTGAGCCTACCTCCCCTTTGTTGGGAGCCAACGACGGTGCCTCCGGTGTAGCGGTACTGTTGGAATTGGCTCGTCAATTGCAGCAACTCTCCCCACCCATTGGGGTGGATCT
This sequence comes from uncultured Lentisphaeria bacterium, assembly GCA_964469505.1. GTDB lineage: Bacteria > Fidelibacterota > UBA8477 > UBA8477 > JABMPR01 > CAYXZO01. The sequence goes on from CAYXZO010000006.1 coordinate 49,258, forward strand.
GATTTTCTTCGATGGGGAAGATTATGGGCGTAAAGGTGATCTGCAGCATTACTTTCTGGGCAGCAGTTACTATGTTCAACACCCCTTGCAGCCCTCAGCCCAACAGATGATTCTCCTCGACATGGTGGGGGATGCCGAATTATCCATTCCCATCGAAGCCAATTCTTACAATATGGCCCCCCAGCTGGTGAATAGCCTGTGGGAAACGGCCGCCGAACTGGGAATCGAAGCTTTTAAACCCCGTATCGGTCCCCTGATGTTGGATGACCACATTCCATTTCTGAATGCCGGCTACGAAGCGGTGGACATCATCGATTTCAATTACCCCGATGAAAGCAATTCTTACTGGCATACGACCCAAGACACCCCCGACAAATGCGCTCCGGCCAGCTTGGAGCAGGTGGGACGGGTGGTTCTAACCTGGATTTATCAACAAAAACAGGGTTCTAAACCATGAATGCCTCTTCCTTCACCGCCAAAAACCATACGGTCACCTGTCGGGTGGAAATTCAGCCTCAGCTGCGGGAAATAGCGGTGGCTGAAGCTCTCAACCTGGGAGGTACAGACGTACAGGATACGGAAAACGGCTTTAAGGTCAGTTTCCCTTCTCCGGCTGAGGGGAGTCTCAAAGCCCTGGAACAAATCTGTCAGGCCTTGGACCATCAGGCCCGGTTGGTGCGTCAGGCGCCGTTGGAAAAGAAAGGAGATCCCATCGAAAATTTTATAAAAGCCCCCCTCAATATCCACGGGCTAGTGCTCACCCCTTATGAGGGACAACTCGCTGCGCCCAGCGGCACCTTGTACCTGCCTCCACGGGAGATGCCTCCTTACCTGACGGAACTGTTGAGCTGCCTTTTACCGGATCTGACCGGCGTGCGTACCCTACTAGACGGGGGAGTCTGTCTGGGACTGGGAGCCATGGCAGCAGTGAAACACGGTGTTGCTTTCAGTTACGTTTTTACGAAAATGAGTTCCTTCCCAACGGTGGAACAAATCCTCCGCTGGAATAAACTCACGGGGAAGGTCCACGTCCTGGTGGATCATCTGCCCCACCATTTGCGTCTCCTGGATCGGGTGGTATTGTACCTGGAACAGCCGCACGTGCGGGAAATCGCCCGGAAGTTGAATCGCTTCTTAAAACCCAACAGCCGTATTTACTTAATCAATTCCGAGCCATTGGTTTCCTCACAGGAAGTGAGCCGACTTACTTCCCAGGATTGGTTACTGGAAGATTGCCCATCCCAGGGAGCAGGGAGGATAATGATATGTCGCCGCGGTTACTGATTCCCTTCACGCTCCTGGTGCTGGTTACAGCCTGCCAGGAAGGTCCTTCCACCCTGGAATCCCAGCTGACAGATTATGCGGCCGACAATACTACCCTCCGTTTCGAAGGGGTGGAATATGACTTCTTTAGCCGCACGCTGTTCATCTCTGTGTTCCATCCCACGGCCGATTCCTCCATCCAGGTTACAGCCTGGGCTTACCCCCGGGATAGCAATAAAGCGAACCTGGATACCCTGAGCCTATCGCTGGCCGATAACGGTGAAAGTCCCGACGCCTGGCCGGGAGACGGTATTTTCTCCGGCAGTATAGTTCTGGACAGCCTGACTTCCAGTCGCGTGCGCTGGTTTTATCTGCAGGTCACTTTTCTACATGAGCAGCCTTCCCTGGACTCCTTGTTATCACTGACTCCCCCTCAACCGCCCCAGATTACGACCATCCAGCACCATGATACCCTTTATTTGCAGCCGGATCAGCTAGTGCTAGACACTCTTCGAGTACGGGTGGACCATCCCGAAGGACCGGGGGCTGTTCGCTCCGTGGTGATGTTCTCGCTGAAACCCGACAGCACTTACGCCAATCACGGTGCCCCCATCCCCCTTTATGACGACGGAGGCGCCACAGTTTTATTCGAATACCAAAATCAGGTCTACAACGACGGTGACCGTTACGCCGGGGATGGGGAGTACAGCCTGTTGCTGGCCCTGACGCCCCAGACCTTGACGGGTCGGTATCTGTGGAGCTTCGTGGCGCGGGCCTGGAACGGCCTGACCAGCGATACCTTAAGGGACACCCTATGGGTACTCCCACCCCAGGGAGGTGGCCAATGAGAATTCTGACTATTCTGCTCCTGGGGCTGGGAACGCTTCAAGCCCAACTTGCCCGACCTCTAAGCTGGTCTCTGCTTCCTACCGATACGGTAGTTGCCGGTTTGCTGGGGAATGTGATCAACGAAATCAAGGGTGCGGGCACCACTGTATGGCTGGGTACGGGATACGGTCCCACGGTGACCTTCGATGGTGGTGCTAATTTCTACAGTTTCTCCCGGGCCTATTCGGACCTGGGACGGGGCGGAGTTTCCGCCATCGCCCTGGCCGGCGATACGGTTTGGACGGCCACCGCTTTCGACTCCACCCTGTCCGACGGCACCCGCTTGCAAACGGGCGGGGGAATCAGTGTCACCTACGACAGCGGCCAGAGCTGGCATTTCCTGGGGCAGCCTATGGACAGTCTGCATTACGACACCACCGCCGATGGCCAGGCACACGTGGCCAAATATTCTCCCCTCCTCGTTTACGGAGACACGGTGCTGGCGGTGGATGTGGTAACCCCCATCAATAACGTCACCTTCGACCTGGCCTATAACGGCCGCTACCTGTGGTCGGCGGCTTTTGCCGGCGGCTTGAGACGTTCAGCGGATGGGGGCCGCACCTGGGAGCGGGTTCTTCTACCCTGGGACAACCTCGCCTACCTGGATAGTCTTAAATTCCACCAGCTGCTGCCGGAAATTAAAGCCAATCCCGAATACTACGCCCTGGACCCGGTGAAACACTACAACCACCGGGTCTTCTCCGTCCTGGCCCGGGGAGATACCATTTGTGTGGGTACTGCCGCGGGGGTGAACATCTCCCTGGACGGCGGTGAGAGTTGGCGGCGTTACGACGCAGCCAACAGCAACCTGAGTGGCGATTTCGTGGTGGCCCTTTTTATGCAGAATCTTCCCACCGGCAGCGCGATTCTTTGGGCCTCCACCGTAATGGTAGGCAGTACCGAAATCACCGGAGTCAGCTATTTCGATTTCGCCACCGGCCTCTGGCGCACCACTTTGCTCAACGAGCGGATCTACAACCTGCACGGCCGGGGAGAACTGGTGTGCGCCGCCGGCGAACGGGGCCTATTTCTCTCTCGAGATGGTCGCCATTTCACCCTTTACCCCCGGCCCTTCCGGGACCTGCTGAGCGGCGCGGAGATCTACAGCGATGCCGTTTACTCCATCTATGTGGCCCCGGATAACCGCCTGTGGGTGGGAACCGGAAATGGTTTGGCCATCGGAGACACTTCCGGCGTGTGGGTCGTGCACAAAGCCGAGCCGCCCGCAGAACCCGAATTCTACGCTTATCCCAATCCCTTTACCCCCCGCCTGGATAACCAGCGCGGTGGTGAAGGGCACCTGGTATTTCACCTACCCGCTTTTCAGGGCAACTACACTCTGACCGTTTTCGATTTTGCCATGGACCAGGTGCAGCAACAACGGGGTTACCGACCTCCGGGAGTTAGTGAGTTTTCACTAACCTGGAACGGACGCACCGCCTCCGGAAAATTGGTGGCCAACGGTACCTATTTCTTCCGCCTGGAAACGGACCAGGGCACTTACTGGACGAAAGCGATGGTGGTAAATTGAAAGTTCACAAAAGCATATTCGGACTGGTTTGGATCGTGTGTGGTTTGTTCTCCGGCAGTCTTGCGGCTGCTGATGGGGGATGGGCCGGGGCTCCCTGGCATCTGCCTTCTGACGCGCGGGCCGCGGCCTTCGCCGGTATCAATCTCTTTCCCCATACCTCAACTGAGGCCTATGTTTTCAACCCAGCGGTCATGGCTGGCAGGCAAGCTCCTCAACTCAGTCTGGGATCAGGACGGCTAAGCCTGGGGCGTTATCTGTACGCCGGCCACGGACAAATCGCTTTACCCCCCACCGCTTTTATGGGAGTGGGTTTTCTGGCGGCGGGCACCGAGGATCTGGTGGCCCGGGACAGACGGGGCTATGCCGCAGGGCAAATCAACGATCAGGAACAAGTGGTGGTAGTCGCTTTTGCCAATTCCTTTACGCCCGGGGTGAGCGTAGGGCTGAATTTGCATCTGGTGCGCCGGGCGCTTATCAGTCGAGCGGCGGACCTGGATCTGTCGGCCACCGGCGCCGGTTTGAATGTGGGCCTCTATATTAACCGACCCCGTTTCCAGTTATCCCTGGCTGTTCTGAATATCAACACTGCCTACCACTGGCAAACCCAGTCCTATTTCGAAAAGGGCAGCAGCTACAACGAGCCCTTCCCCCTGAGAGGAGCGCTGGGATTGGCCCTGGAGCGGCGTCGGTGGGGCCTGTTCACCCAGGGTGAATACTCCCAGACGGAAACCGGGAACTGGCGCCTGGCGGGGTTCATCCGGCCCCTCGAGGGGATTGAATTTCAAGGCGGCATGGCGGTCCTGGAGGGAGCCTGGTTCTGGAGTGGCGGTTTCAGCCTGCAGCGGCGTTATCGCGCTTTCCGGTGGGAACTATCCCTGGGAATCCAAACCGGAGTACCTGGGGAGGGCCTGCGCCAATACCTGACTGTCGTAGTGAGTCATATATGAGTCCCAAACCTATCAGAGCATTTATCATCGGTCTAATAGCGAGTGCCGTTTCTCTACCGGCCCAAAGTGGCTGGGATTATCTGACTTTACCGCTAACCGCCGGCAATGCGGGATTGGGACAGACGCTGGACGCGGCCAATCGTCCAACCCTGACTCCGCTCAGGAAAGAATACCAACTACAGATGACCCTCTGGCAGTGGACCGCCGGGATTCAGGGAGTGAATCTTTACGTTCCCGTGGGCCGGTGGGGAGTGCACTTTCGTAGCCTCACCAGCGGTGAATTGGAATATCGTAATGAGATCCCCACCCGGGAGCCCCTTTCCACTTTCTCCTACAATTACAACGCGCTGGGAGTCAGTCGGGCTTTTACGCTGGGGAAGTGGCAATGGGGTATTTCCGCCGCGCTGCTCTGGGAGCAGACTCTGGACGCCTCCGCCTGGGGCATGAGTCTGGGAGCGGAAGGCAGTCACAAGCTGGGTAACTGGCAGATGGCCCTGGGGTTCCGCAATCTGGGAAGGCTCACGGCTCTTAGCAGCGAAGCTTCCACCCTGCCCACAGAAGCTTACCTGCACCTGTCACGTTCCGTGCTGGGGCTTGATTGGGAAGCGGAGCTACGTTCCAGCCGGATCCCCCTGGCCATGGGAACCGTCTGGCACCACCGCACTGGTTTAGCCCTGACCGCCGGGGTTCAGCTTGTAAAAGAGAGCAACCAAACAACCACCTATTTCCAGACCGCTTTGACCTTCCAGCGGCCCCACTGGAGCCTGGGCTATGGGTTGTACCAGCTTAATCACCCCGTTCAGGCCCGGCGGTATCTCTCCTTCGCTTTCGTCTTCTAAATTCACTTCACGACCCATGGCTCCTGAACAACCTCTTTTCCAACCACCAGGGGATTTCAGGCGTTTAAGCGCAGTCCATAATTTTATAACCGGCCTCCGTTGGAGTCTGACCCGCACTCCCCCACCCTGGCCGGGTCCAGAAATTCTGACACAGCTTCAACCCACCCGACCGCCCTCCAACATCCAGAATTATCAAGGGCCGCCCCGGGCCGTCTGGCTGGGACATTCCTCCGTGCTGTTGCAGATGGACGGCCGCAACCTGCTTACAGATCCCGTATTCGGACCGCGGGTGGGACCATTCTCCCGCCTGGGTTTGAAACGGCTGGTGCCGCCGGCGCTGGGCTTGAATCAATTGCCGCCCATCGACTACGTACTGATTTCCCACGACCATTACGATCACCTGGAAGCGGCAACGGTAAAAGCCTTGGGGAACCGGGTGCTTTGGTTGCTACCGCCGGGGCTAAGTTCCTGGTTCAAGCGCCGGGGTGTGAGCCGCATTCGTGAGCTGACCTGGGGGCAAAGGGTCAAAATCGATGGTTGGACTTTCGAATGCTTGCCCGCCCAGCATTTCTCCGGCCGTTATCCCTGGGACCGCAACCGTACCGGGTGGTGTTCCTGGTTGATCAGCAATCATGACCGCAAAATCTGGTTCGCCGGGGATACCGGCTTCGATGGAGAGCTGTTCAGCACCATTGGCCAGAACCGGGGGCCGTTGGATTTGGCCTTGATTCCCATCGGGTCTTATGCGCCCGCCTGGTTCATGCGACCGGTGCACCTTTCACCAGAAGAAGCCTGCCAGACGCACCAACTCGTGCGGGCCCGGCGCTCACTGGCCATCCATTGGGGCAGTTTCATTCTCAGCGACGAGCCGGTGCTGGAACCAGCGGAACGCCTGCAGCGGGCTTGTCAGCGACTGGGCTTACGGGACTTTCACCTCCTCCGCCCGGGGGAAACCCTGGAGTTCTAGAGACAGCAGACCGCGGACGGCTGAAAAAAGGGAGACCGGAAACGGGAAACAGGAGACAGGACTGCCCAGCGTCGTAGACCTTCATTTTAAAAAATCGCCATAACCAATTGTTACTTAGATACTTAGAGACATAGCTACCTTGCACCCTATGTACCCTTTCCCGGTTTCCGGTCTCCGGTCTCCCGTCTCCATTCTCAGCCGTCGGCCGTTTTTCAAAATCTCTCGCAAAGGGTGTGACGGATACAAAGAACGCGGCTATGTCGAAACATTCTCGTTGTTCTCCAGGGCTTTTGAGACCCAGTTAGAGAATGATACTTAACGACGGGGTAAGCTGTCCCCGCGAATGCTCAAGCCCATTCTCGTCGCATAGTTTGAATATCAACCAGTATTTCTCTCTAATACCATGATATTCAACCAGATTTATAACAAAATACCATGATTATTGACCATAAATTCAGAAAAGTAACATTGTTTTCTAACCATAGCTAAAAATATATACCTTGATTATTAACCATGTATCAACTATAATAACCTTGATTTAGAACCATGATGCGGTAATTCCAAGGAATAGCCAATGAAAAGACTGATTTTCCCCCAGCTCCAACGATGGAAAGATGACCCGAAACGGAAGCCCATCTTGTTACGGGGCGCCCGTCAGGTGGGCAAGACCTGGATTGTACGTGAATTGGGAAAATCATTTCCCTTCTTTGTGGAGGTCAATTTCGAGTTATACCCTGAAGTGCGGGAAATATTTCAACAGGATTTGAATCCCCGTCGGATCATAAGGGACCTTGCTTTACTCCTGGAACAGCCCATCACGCCAGGGGAAACACTGCTTTTTCTGGATGAAATTCAAGGTGCGCCGGAGGCTTTAAATGCGTTACGTTTTTTTTATGAAATGCTGCCGGAGCTACACGTAATCGCTGCCGGGTCTTTGCTGGATTTTCAACTGGAACGAATAGGTATGCCAGTGGGGCGGGTAATTTCCATGTATTTGCACCCCATGTCGTTCTTGGAGTTTTTAGTGGCACGCAACCAGGCGGTGGCAGCACAGCTGATCCTTGAGCATCCAGGGGACACGCCCTTAAGCCCACCTCTGCACCGTAAAATGTTGCGCCTGTTGGGGGAATATATGGCCGTGGGGGGTATGCCGGAAGCGGTGGCCAGCTGGTGTGCCACCGAAAGCCTGGAAGCATGTCGGACAGTGCATTACACTCTTATTGACGCTTACCGGCAGGATTTCAATAAGTACGCTCGTAAATATCAGATCAAATATGTGGGGTTGCTTTTTGATACCGTCCCGGCGCTAATGGGGAATATTTTCCAATTTTCCCAGATACCCGGCAATTACCGCGCCCGGGATCTGCGGCCGGCTTTGGATTTGCTGGAAAAGGCTGGATTGGTACATCGTGTAGTCCACAGTGCCGGTCAGGGCATACCGTTGGGGGCTCAAGCTAACTGGAAGATATTCAAGCTCTTATTTCTCGATATCGGCTTGGCCCAAACAATCCTAGGACTTACAAGCGCTTCCTGGCTACTCCAGCCGGAGAAGGAATTTGCCAACAAGGGGGGGCTTAACGAAGCGTTGGTGGGCCAGGAGTTGATTGCCTATTCGCCACCGAATCAGAAGCCACAATTATATTTCTGGAAACGTGACAAACGGGGCAGTAACGCGGAAGTCGATTATCTTTGGCAGCACGATGGAGAGATAATTCCCCTTGAAGTCAAAAGCAGCGCCCCGGGCCGCCTGAAAAGTCTGCGGTTGTTTTTACAGGAGCATCCCCACACGCCCTATGGGATACGGTTCGCGGGGTTGAATTATGATCGTAAAGATCAATTACATTCGTTCCCACTATACGCAGTGGCCCGAGCGATCAAGCCAGGATTCGCATCTATGGAATATCTGCTAAAAAACTAGGGCTTCAGCTGGTTATTTTTTTGGGCTTTTTTCAGAAATTCTTCTTTTAGCCAGAGCTTTATGCAGTTTTACTTTCTTTTGAGAAAGCGTATTCCATGACGGGGTGTAACGTTCCACCCCGCTCCTGGTGACATCGGTTATTTATAATAGCTGAAACGATATGCGCGTCTATAATCGACTGATAAATAAAATGTCCTTTATCCCAATAGATCGGAACAAAGGGACCGGCTATTCCTAATTAATGCAGTTTCAATCCTTGTCTTAGTGGATTAAGAATTAAAACCGACCATTTAGAACAGGAGCTTCGCGAAACTTGGCTGTTTCAATCCTTGTCTTAGTGGATTAAGAATTAAAACAGCTTGAGCATTCGCCGGTTGTGTCCATAATTTTGTGTAAAAACGAGAAAGATTAAAAAGAGGCCATACCC
>CAYXZO010000007.1:0-56696 GCA_964469505.1 uncultured Lentisphaeria bacterium
CGATCAGGGTAACGCGGACGGTGCCGGTACAGAAGCCGCCTTGAGCCTGCAATTCACCAGCCGGCACTTCCGCCGTCTCAAGATTAACAGCCCGGGGTCCCGGGACAACCGCTACGGTGTGAGGTTCAAAGGTGGAAGTCCCCAGCGGATACATATAGGATTGTTCCAAGCTATCCGGATTCTGATTGCCCTTATCGTAAGCGGTGACGCAGTACCAATATTCCACCCCGTTGATCAAATTGCTGTCCACAAAAGTATGCACCAGTCCGCTGTTGGTCCCTAGATACTGTGGGAAGGCCGGATCAGGTCCTTCTACCTCGTCCACCAAGTCGAACGTGGCAATGGGTTCGTATCCTACGGGATTGCCATGACCATCAGTAACGACTTTACCCCAGGTGCGCCCCTGATCGGTACTGCGGAAAATCTTATATCCCTCAAAATCCCTTTCACCGGTAAGGACGTCCACTGAGCTTTCGGAAGGTTCGGCACTCCAGTAGAGGGTAACCTTATGATCGCCGGGGACAGCCCCCACCACCGGTGGTTCGGGTGGACCGGACCCCTGGAAGTACACCGAATGCATTTTGTTGGCGATGCGCACGTTGTACATCAAATCCGTGGTGTCCGGTTCGAAAGGTGTATCGCCGGAAGCCCCCATAATCAGGCCGATGGTGATGGTCACAGTGGAATCAGCCGGCAGGCGGAAAGGACCACTCCCAACCACAAAATTAATGGCCTCCCCCGCATATTCGACGCCGCTGTTCTCGTCTAACCAGGACGGGTAGTATGTTTCCAATGAATCATCACTGGTATCATCAATGCGGCGGTCGGAACCGTGAAAGTAATAACGCGGATCTGAAAGGGCGGAGCTGGAAGAATCACTGGTTATCAAAGCCCATAATTCCTCGTCCCGCGTGGGAGATACTCCCCGAGCGAAATGGTGGAAATCAGTGATACCTAAATCATAAGGTGTATCATAGATCCTCAGACCCACCATTCCCAGGGGATCTTCGGTCTGGGCCCAGGTTTTATCGGGCTGGTTGTTCAGGTCGTAAACGTAAATCAGGTCCGGGCGTCCGTCACCGTCGGAATCAATCAGTTTGATATAATCGTGATTGTCGTAATCCGGGCGGAAACGCCCCTGAAATCCCACCCAGATACTGTCCAGATCGTGACCGCTGGTATTGGTCAAATCCAACCGCCAGAAAACGAAATCTTCGGCATATGGGCGGCCGTAGCTGTAGGCTGTCTGTTCGACGGTGAGTCCTACGCGGCCCTTGCTGTTATAGTCATCGTTATAGCGGCAATAGATATCGCGGTCAGAGGTAAATTCTCCTGGACGCTCCACCAGCGTATCGGGGAAGTCCGGGCGATTCACGTCAATGCGGAAGTGTCCCGGCCAGTGACGGTCTGAGGTGGAGACCCAGTTCCCGTTGTCATCGTAGTACCCCCGGGGCCAGGTTTCACGGAAATCACTGGAGGCTTGAAAGGGAGTCTGGTCCGAGGCGGCTCGGATTTCACCGGAATAATCTCTGCCAGCGGCATCATCGGGAGGCAGCCAATCAGTTATCTTACTTAACGCCTGGGAGACAGTTTCAATAACGTTCGTATCATTGACAGCCACAATGAAACCTAGGCCGAAAAGGTATTGGTGATCATCGCGGGCGGTACGCGGCCAATGCCCGGCATTGGTGTACCAGGCATGGAAATTGGCCAGGTCCCCGAAGTTGCTGGTATTATTCTGTAGCTGACCTTTATCCATTACCCCCACCGCTTTTTCGCTCAGCCCCGCCATCCTCACCGGCTTGCTTAAAGCGCGGCCGGTATGACAAGTGCTGCAGTCGGGAGCCGCCGAGAGGAATTGGATCATTAATGCGATGGAAAGACAAAGAGTTGTAGAATGTCTCATCACCAGCTCACATAAAATCCAGCTTTAATGGCCCGCCTGGGACCAAGATGGGCCGGGTTATGATTAGCATCGGCGGAAGTACCCACTCCTGAAAAGCCAGGGTCGAAGGGTTTGCCAGTGCGGGGATATACGAAGCGCACATTCCGATAATCGGTCAGATTATCCACCTCAAATTGGGCCACGCAATTCAAGCCTGCTAGGTGGAAACGCTTTTTTACCCGTAGGTCGGCGGAAAAAGTCCACGGCATCCGGCCGGAATTGATCTCCACCCGCACCGTGGGATCTACATAGGGAGTGTAAGGCAATCCGCTGCCGGCGGTAATCAGCAGGTTAGCGGACAAATCAGCCAGCAGTTGCGGATGGAATAAACGTGGTGTTCGGACATCCAGGTTAAAGGAAAAATCATGACGCTGGTCGAAATCCAGATAGTATTCCTCATGGGGTACTTCTTCCTGGGTGTAGGCGGAGAAGTAACCTGCAATTGGATTGGAATTGTTCCCTTTGGCAACGGAGAAAGTGTAATTGAGAGTGCCGCTCCAATATTTGGCCACCCGCTTCCGGAAAGTAAAATCGACCCCCCGGACAGACGCAAAATCGGTATTGGTATAAACCACGTATTGGGTGGATAGATAGCGTATCTGCTGAGTGGAGAGCAAACCGCGGATGTCTTTAGACCAGGCAGAGATTTCCAAGGCGGCAGTAGGTCCCAAGACCTGCTTAAAGCCCGTCTCAAAAGCGATGGTTTTCTGAGCTTTCACGGCGGGGTTGCCGACTAAGGGAAGCGCCGAACTTAAGTCCTTACGAGCATTGTAGAAGAGGGCTTCATAATCGGGATTTTGAAAAAAGTGACCGTATGAGAAATGGAATACGGTTTTATCCGTTACCGGAAATGCCAGTCCCAGCCGGGGACTCCATTGATATTTGGGAGCTACCGGTTTTAGGTCCGCCATATGGAAGACGTTATTGGAATCCCGATAACCAAAACGATAGATATCGGGCCACATGGAGGCTTTGGGATCGCTGTAATCAAAGCGTAGGCCGATGTTCAGAATGATGAAGGGAAACTCAATTTTATCCTGGATATAGAAATCGCCTTCAAGGGGAGTGAAAGTCGTATCATCCTTGAAATTCACGCCCCCGGGCCAGGGTTCTTCTTCCTGATGCAAATGCATCCAGTGATAAGTGTAGGAGAAACCCGTCTTGATTAAATGGCGTTCATTGATCTGGTCCGTCAAATCGAACTTTACCAGGAAAGCTCTTGAACGGTTGTTGGTATAGATTCCCTGATCTCCAGCCTTATAGAAATAAACGCTGGCGTCAGTTAGAGGTTGTTCATATTGGTCAAGAGCCTTGTTGCCCACGCCTACGCGAACGCCTGTTCGCTGCCACGACAGGGCAAGGGAATAAAAAGCCGAATGCCTGAGAGTATGGGTGATGTTCAATCCTAATCGATCATGAGCATCGTAGCGGTGGGCATGATGGGTTGGCAAATACTTCCAGGGATGGCTGTATCCCTGGCTCAAACGGGCACTTGAAAACAATTCCAGGGCAGTTTTAATGTTTGATCCCACGGGGATGGTCAACTTACCCTGGAAATCCTGGGCCAGACTTATCCCGTGAGGCAATTGACTTCGGACATCCCGGGAATAGAAGTTGATGAAAAAGCCTGAACTGGGAATCAAGAACGGTCCCCCGAAACTGAGGCTAAAACGACCCCTCAACGGAAGATCAACCATGGGCAAGAAAGCCGTCGGATACTCACCAGTCGGGGCCTGTTTGAGAGATTCCAATAAGATCGGACGCAGATCGACGTATTGGTAAGCCGTATCATTAACTCCTTCGAAGGCTCCGGCAGAGTGGTAAGGTGAGGAATTCAGCTGATCGGTCATATATTCCAATTTTCCGGAAAAATTTGAACCACCTTCCTTGGTGATGATATTCACCACCCCACTCATGGCCTGGCCGTATTCGGCGTTGAAAGTGCCGCTGATAACGCTTAGTTCTTGAATGGCATTCTGATCGATAATACCGGAGTAGTCACCCTCGATGGGATTCTCCACTGGGATACCATCAATGAAATAGCGTAATTCCTTGGTCCTTCCGCCTCTGACGTGAAGTCCGCCACTGGCATCTACGGTGAAACCAGCTTGAGTAGCCAATACATCCCTGAAATCCACTACCGGCATACTGGTTAATTCTTGGGCATCCATAACCACCACTTTCGAAGTGGCATCTCGTTGAATTAGCGGTCGCTCAGCGGTGACCACAACCGCTTCTTCAGCCTGTAAAACCGTGGGGCGAAGCTGGACATTCAGACGGTTAGTGAAGGCCGAGGTTATTTTGACCCCCTGCTGGATGACAGACTGATACCCGATCATCATAAATTTTACCGTATAATGCCCAGGGGGGATATTGAGGATGTAGTACTCACCTTCTTCATTAGTGGCGGTCCCGTAGGGCGTTCCATCCAGTATTATATTTACGCCAGGTAAAGGCTTCCCCGTCGAGGCATCGGTTACCTTACCTGCTAGTTTACCACCAACCCCAGCTAACGCGGTACTTAGCCAAGCAAGGTGCAGCCCCCCCATGAATAACCAGAACCAAAGACTAACTTTCAGACTGTATCTATTAAATCTCACGAACCAGACTTTCCTGCCTCTTCCAGGATTAACAGCCATTTGTGTTACCGCTTACGGTAGGGTTCCCGTTTCTCCCTCTCCGATTAAAACTAGCACAAAATGTTTAGGGAGAAAGGCGGCCTGATACCGCCTTTCTCCCGAACTATTCGCAGATTCTTTCCCGCCTTCAACTAGTATTGACAAGGCAATGTTATTTGATCAACACCATCCGACGACTCAGTGATTGATCATCGGTGCTCAGCCGATAGAAATAGATTCCTGCCGGTACTGGACGACCACGATCATCCCGCCCATTCCAGGTAATTTGATATTCGGCCGCCGGATAATCTCCTCTAACCAGAGTTGTTATATGTCTCCCATTTACATCAAAAATGTCCAGGCGGATATGACCCGGTTTCGCCAGGACAAAGGGAATAACGGTAGTGGGGTTGAATGGATTGGGATAATTAGGTGCCAGGCTGAGTGTCATGGGGGTAGCTATTGCCGGATCGTTTATACCCGTGCCTCCCGATTCGGGCCGCACCAGGATGTCATCCACCATAATCGAGGCCGGAGTGGCTGAGAACATATCCCAAACATAAACGCCATAATAACCCGAGTCGATGGGACTACCTGTTGTATCCTGCACAGGTCCACCACCAACCAGCTGATCGTCCCAATAGCAGTAGTGGTCATTACCAACGGAAACCAGTTTCATCTTATGCCAACCGTCGGTGGAAGGAGCACCGCCGGGGATATCGCTACCAGACCACTCCGCCAGAGTCACGATGGAACCTGAAGACTGATTCCATTTCCGGAACTTCAACTTCATGGCGAAAAAGGGCATATAGAAATTGGCAGCAAACTGATAGCCCTCGATTCCCCCACCCGAAGTGTCGATGCGGGTCATGATGCCCTGATAGTACCCCGAATTAACGGTGATATACACCCAGGCTTCCACGGAATAATCAGCCATTCCCGGGGAGCCGGCGTAGGCCATTCCCAATCCTCCCAAACTGGCAGTATCGACGGTAATGATACCTACCGAGTTATCACCGGAAGGAGAAGTAAAATCAGTAACTTGTATGGGAGTCAGGGGTGTTCCCGCAGTGTCGAACCAGGCCGAAGACCAGTACTGGCGCGGCCCGGAAGCGGGAAACTCATCGCTGATCTGGAAATCCGTTAGGCGCACGTTATAATCGTCCACCATGATAGAGGCGGGGCTAGAAGAAAACATATCCCACACGTAGACTCCATAATAGCCGGACTCAATGGGAGTTGCAGTCGTATCCTGGACGGGACCGCCACCCACCAGTTGGTCATCCCAGTAGCAATAGTGCTCGTTACCGATGGACACCAGCTTCATTTTATGCCAACCGTCAGTGGTAGGAGCACCGCCGGGGATGTCGCTGCCCGACCATTCTGCCAGAGTCACGATGGAACCGGAAGACTGATTCCATTTCCGGAACTTCAACTTCATGGCGAAGAAGGGCATATAGAAATTGGCAGCAAACTGATAGCCCTCGATTCCCCCACCTGAAGTGTCGATGCGGGTCATGATGCCCTGATAATACCCCGAATTAACGGTGATATACACCCAGGCTTCCACGGAATAATCCCGTAGATCGGGAGACCCGCCATAGGCCATCCCCAGCCCACCTAGCGTAGCTGTATCTACAGTTACAATACCTACTGAATTATCACCCGACGGAGAGTTGAAATCGGTCACTCCCATGGGTGTCAAGGCATTGCCGCTGCTATCTTCCCAAGCAGACCACCAATGCAACTGAGCGCCACCGGATGGAAAAGCATCGTAATAGCCGTTGCCGGCCCATACGTACGACGCCATTACCAAAAGGAGCGAAAAACGTAACGCTTTTGCCATTCAAATCCCCTTTCCCTAAAATTTGTTACTGCCGCTGATATGTTTTGGCATTTCAGCCGCCCTGCCCAAGCATTTAAGCTGAATTTAGGAATACGCCCATGAGAAAAAACAGCTTTATTGCTGCAATTTTTGTTCCTGTGAATCACTTTTACACTGAAGAGATTGATGCTGCGCCCGTTCTCAGGTAATTTCAGCGCTTCCCCTCCCTGGAATACTTCCGCGTTTTGCAAACTAACTTCAAATCAAACGAGTATCCTTCTTTTACAGTTGACTTTCATAACGCCGCTTATTGAGCCCCTTTTCCTTTGCTTTTTCTGGATGGGTACCAAACTTTGCCATTACTATGGGATTGTTCTCAAAGAAGAAACCTTCACCTGTTACCAAGTTACCGGTGTTTTATTCACCCTTGGTCTTGAAGCATCTTACAGGGCCGGGCCATCCGGAAAAGCCAGAGCGAGTCCAGGCTATCGTTGAGGCGCTTAAATCTTCCCCTTACCGCGAACGCCTCCAGTGGCGGGAACCACGAGCGGCCAAAAAACAGGAGCTGCAACTGGTTCACAGCGCCGAGTATGTTAATCGGGTTGCTAATTTAGCTACAGCGGGAGGCGGCTTTCTGGATGCCGATACTCCCATCAGTCCCGGCAGCTTCCTAGCGGCCACTCTAAGTACAGGAGGGTGGTTGGAAGCAGTAGAGACTACTCTAGCCGGCAAAGCACCATCGTTAGTCTTAATGCGGCCGCCGGGACATCACGCGGAACGGGACTCCGGACATGGTTTCTGTATTTTCTCCAATGCCGCCATCGCCGCCCGCCACGCTGTTTTACATCTGGGGGCCGAAAGAGTGGCAGTGGTGGATTGGGATGTCCACCATGGTAACGGAACCCAACATGCCTTGGAGAACAGTCAGCGCTTCGTCTACATTTCGCTACATCAGTATCCCCACTACCCTGGTACCGGTAGTGCGTCTGAGCGAGGGGCCCATGGAAATGTACGTAACATACCGATGCCGGCGGGGGTGGGCAGCAAACAGTACCAATCAGCTTTCAAGAAGGTTATTATTCCTTTCCTAGAATCCTTTGAGCCGGATGTCATCCTGGTGAGCGCTGGTTTTGATGCCCACCGTGATGATCCTTTGGCCGATATTAACTTGGAGACCGATGATTATTACTACTTCACCAAGCAATTACTTGATTACAGCTCGAATCTGGTGATAGGTCTAGAGGGTGGTTATAACCTGAAGGCCCTGTCCGAAAGCACACTGGCGGTAGTTAAAGCTCTCCTGGAATAAACCTCTGCCCCTTTGTCGTTCTGAAATAGGTTGACAGTAATTAATCGGAACCTCCGATAAAAGGTGTCAACTTACTTCAGGATGGGACAGTTTCTCCAGTTTCCAATCTCCTGTTTCCTGTCTCCTGTCTCCTGTTTCCCTTAAAACACAGCCCGAGCCTCTAATAAAAAATCCCCCGGGTGGGGGATTTAATGGTACGCCAGGAAGGATTCGAACCCTCGACCTTCGGAACCGGAATCCGACGCTCTATCCAACTGAGCTACTGGCGCATGTGAAAAAGCGGGCAGAAAATAAACGCGAAGGCCAGGTGGTTCAATAGCTTTTCAATAACCGGACAATCGTTCTGCAGCCGTGATGGTATTGGCCAATAACATGGTGATGGTCATCGGTCCCACACCCCCCGGCACCGGCGTTATTGCGGTTGTTTTGGGAGCCACGGCTGCAAAGTTCACATCTCCCACCAACCGATAGCCTTTCTCCTGCTCGGAATCCGGCACTCGGTTGATACCCACATCCACCACCACTACGCCCTCTTTGACCATTTCAGCCGTAATCATATGAGGTTTGCCAATAGCGGCGATCAGGATATCAGCCTGCCGCGTATGATAAGCTAGATCGGTGGTAACGCTATGGCAGATAGTCACAGTGGCATTCCCATGTTCACTCTTGCGGCTCAGGAGCAGAGCCAGCGGGGTGCCCACAATTCTACTCCGGCCCAGGATTACCACATGCTTGCCGACCGTTGAGATGCCGTAATGTTTGAGAATAGCCAGAATCCCGGCTGGGGTACAGGGAACAAAGGCTGGCTTACCCAAGGCCAATAAGCCCATGTTCCAGGGGTGAAACCCATCCACATCCTTGTCCGGGTCCACGGAATTAAGAATTATGTCAGAGTCCAATTGCGCTGGCAGTGGTAACTGCACTAAAATGCCATGAATTGAAGAATCTCGATTCAGTTCTTCGATTAATTGCAAAACCTGAGCTTGACTGGTGTCGGCCGGTAACTTGTAGACCACCGATTTAAGTCCCAGCTTCCGGGCCTGTCGCTCCTTGGAAGCAACGTACACCTGGGAGGCGGGATTCTCTCCCACCAGTACTGCTGCCAGTCCCGGTTGAACACCCCGCTCAGCAAGGCGTTTTACGCGGGTTTGTAGCTCCTGCTTTAAGGATTTAGCAACCGGCTTACCACTGAGGATTAGTGGTTCAGCGGGCATAGGCCGTTTTGCGGGATTCGCGAATGACCACCACTTTGATTTGACCAGGATAGGTCATTTCGGTTTCAATACGTTTGGCGATCTCCGAGGAAAGCTCCATAGCCTTCAGATCGTCTACTTTGTCGGCTTCTACCATAACCCGGAGCTCGCGGCCCGCTTGAATGGCATAACTCTTGGCCACGCCGTCAAAACCGGCGGCGATAGACTCCAGCGCCCGCAGTCGTTTGATGTAGCTTTCCAACGTATCGCCTCGGGCTCCCCGGCGACTACCACTAATGGCATCCGCTGCCTGTACCAGCGCCGAGATGGGGTTGGTCATGGGTACCTCTTCGTGGTGGGACTCGATGGCATTGATCACCACTTCGGGCTCGTTGTACTTGCGGGCAATTTCACCACCGATGATGGCGTGAGTACCGTCGGTATTGCGATCAACGGCTTTACCGATGTCATGGAGAAAACCGGCGCGCCGAGCCAGCGTCCCATCCAGACCCAATTCAGCCGCCATCAAACCAGTCAACCACCCGACCTCAATAGAGTGCTGCAAAATATTCTGCCCATAGCTGGTACGATATTTCAAGCGTCCCACCAATTTCATCAACGGGGATTTGAGCGGTGGCAGTTGCAATTCGGCCAGTGCTTCTTCAGCGGCCCGGTCGATCAGCTCTTCCACTTCCTGGGTGGCCTTTTTGATCATGGCTTCGATGCGGGCGGGGTGGATGCGACCATCCCGCACCAGGTGGGTCAGGGCAATTCGGGCAATTTCTCGTCGTACCGGATCAAAACCTGAAAGCACAACTGCATCGGGTGTATCGTCCACAATGAGTTCCACACCCGTTAGGGCTTCGAAAGTGCGGATATTGCGCCCTTCCCGCCCAATGATCCGCCCTTTCATCTGGTCGCTGGGAAGTTCTACCACCGAGACCGTTGACTCCGCGGTGTGATCGGCTGCCGAGCGCTGGATAGCGGAAATAATAATCTTCTGAGCCTCTTTTTGGGCCTGGCTAAGAGCCTCCTCCCGCATCTGGCGCACGATACCGGATATTTCAGTCCGAGCCGACTCCAGCATATTATCCATCAATTGTTGTTTAGCTTCGGACTGGGACATCTGGGCGATTTTTTCTAAACGGCGGTTCTCTTCTGCCAGTAGTTCTTGGTATTCCTGATTACGCTTCTCCAGTTCCTTTTCCTGCTGGGCTAACCGGGCTTCCAGTTTGCGGATCTCGATCTCTTTCTTTTCCAGCTGATCGGCCCGGTTATCAAGTTTCATCTCCCGGGTAGTGAGCATGCGCTCACTTTCCCGCACTTCCCGCATTTTAGATCGGGCTTCACGCTCAGCATCGCGGATGATTTTCAAGGCCTCATCCTTAGCCTCCAGCAGCTTCTCTTTCTTTAGGCTTTCAGCCTCTCGCTTGGCGTCCTGGTAGATCTGATCCGCATGTTGGCGGGCTTTTTTCAGCCGACGCTGCTGTATTTGATATGCGATGGGTATGGCAACGCCTACCCCAACGATGAATGAAAGAACGTAATAGACAATTTCCGACATGGCCAGCAACCTTTCCTGGTTGTGAACCTGTCTGCTTAGAGGCCATCCCCACCCACAATGGGGCTATTTAAGGGGCGTATTGAACAGGATTAACCGGGATTTTAGCTCAGGTACTTAGGGTTTCGTCAATTAAATCCGAAAGAGCCTGCACTCGCTCTTCCAGATAGCTTTCTTCTCGCTCTCTGTTCCGTCGCAAAGAGAATAATTCGTCGGCTATGTTCATGGCTGCCAAAATAGCCACCCTTAATTCTGAAGCCGTGGGTGGCGCTTTATCCATCACTTCTCGCATTTTGGCATCAACATAGCCGGCAATGCTGTTGATATAACCGGGATCTGCCTTACTGCGAATTGTATAGGTATGACCGTAGATGGTCACTTGTACTGTATTTGAATATTCAGTTGGCATTACCGGTCAAAAATCTCCTGAGCCTTTCATGATTGTGCTGCTTTCTGCAGGGTTGCCAGCTCCTGATCAATCAGGGAAATCATTTTTTGAACATGTTTGACTATCCGTTCTCTACCTGGCACCCCCCCGGTCGCTTTCTGTTCAATAACCTGGTCTCGTAATGCAAGGTTCTCCTTTTTCAACAAGCGTACATGGGCAACCAGTAAGCGCACTTTATCCTCAAATGCCATGAATGTTTCCTGATTCACCGGTTACCCTCTCTCAACGTGGCCCCGAAGGCCTTATTCAAACTTTTTAGAATTCTACGGAAGACTTCTTCCACTTCCTCTTCCGTAAGTGTCCGATCCGACCTTTGAAAAACCAATCGGAATGTAAAACTTTTTTGGCCCTGTGCAATAGGTTTTCCTTGATATAAATCGTATAACTTACTGTATTTTAATATCTTACCCCCGTTTTCCCGAATATTGGCTTCCACTTCCGCACAAGACACGTTGGCCGGCAAAACGATACTTAAATCCCGCTCCACCACCGGGAAAGGCACCAGCGGCTTAAATTTACGTTGTTGTCCAGCGGCCACCGCGAGTAGGACATCCACTTTTAATTCAGCGTAGAAAATATCCCCGTTCAGATCGGCTTCACGGGCCATCCTGGGTACCACTCGCCCCATGATTCCTAAAAACTCTCCGTTAAGGGAAAGTTCCAACGCCGGCTTCAGCCATTCATGCTCAACGGGGGTTATGAGAGCCTGGCCCGGAACAAAGCGCTCTAAAAGAGCCGTCAAATCGCCTTTCAGGTGATACAAACTGGCCGGCCACTGGGGAGTCAGCCACTGTTTGGCCAGATATTCCCCGGCCAGCAACAATCCCAGATGCAACTCCTCCCGCGCTCCAGTGTCCAGTTGCACATCAGCGCGACTTACATGACCCATTTCAAACAAACGCAGGGAGGGTCGGCGACGACGTTGATTGTGACGGGCTGCACTAGCCAAACCGAACCAGAGACTGGTGCGCAGAGTGGCCATTTCCCTGGTCAGGGGATTGGCTAGTTCTACCGGTTTCGGAGAAGGAGGCCATATTGCCGGGTGCGCATCTAGCGGTACCAGACTGTTGGAGACCACTTGAGAATAGCCTCGCCCCACCAAGAAGTCGGCTATCCGTTCACGCTCGATTACAGGGGGTTCCGGGAGGAAACGATTGGGTAAAGTGGTTGCGGCAGGCATGGGGATTTTTTCATACCCATATAGCCTTGCCACCTCTTCAATGAGATCCACCTCCCTGGTCAGATCAGGTCGAAAGGTAGGTACTTCAACTTCCCAAACACCAGCATCCTGTTTTACGAGTTTACATTCCAGACCAGTCAAATAACGTTCCATATCCGAGTCCGAAACTTCCACCCCTAACAAAGCACGACACCGTTCGGGTCGGAAAAGGATACGTGCGGGTTCAATAGGCCTCGGATATTCATCAATCCGTCCCGCGAGGACCTCACCTCCGGCTAACTCCTGGATCAATCCCGTCAGTCTGTCGATGGCGAAAAGTAATCCGTTGGGATCAACACCACGTTCGAAGCGCTTACTGGCCTCTGTAGAAAGTTGCAGCTTTTTGGAACCTCGCCGGATACTAACCGGATCGAAATAGGCACATTCAATCAGAATGTTACGGGTTTGTTCTGTGACCTCAGAATTGGCGCCTCCCATAATTCCGGCCAAGGCCACGGGTTTCTCCCCGTCGCAAATCAGCAGAATCTCCGGCGATAACTGCCGCTCTTCCCCATCCAAAGTGGTAAGGGTTTCGCCGTCACGCCCCCACCGAACCTCGATAGTCTTACCGGCCAGTCGGTCATAATCAAAGGTGTGCATGGGATGACCGGTTTCCAGCAGGATGTAATTGGCGGCATCCACCACGTTATTGATGGGTCGCAGCCCCGCCGCCCGTAAGCGAGCTTGGAGCCAGTACGGAGAGGGTTTAATGACCACATTGCGCACAATCCGTGCTACGTACCGGGGACATCCTTCCGGAGCAGTCAATTGCACTTTGACCCACTCGGCCGTTTCCGGTTGGCTCTCGCGCAGTTTGATCTCCGGCCGTTTCAGGGTTTGACCGGTGAGAGCCACCAGATCCCGGGCTACGCCAATGTGACTCCAGGCGTCGGCGCGATTGGGCGTAAGGTCCAGTTCCAGAGAAGTCTCGCCATCCAGCAGATATTCCAGAAAATTGCGTCCTACCTGAGCTTCAGGATCGAGAATCATGATCCCACTATGATCACTGGAAATCCCCAGCTCTTTCTCAGAACAGAGCATTCCCTCGGACAACTGGCCCCGAATGCGCGTTTTTTTCAACTTCAGCCCTTGCGGGAAGATAGTTCCCGGCAGCGCCACCGGTACCTTCTGCCCCTTGGCTACATTTGGGGCACCGCATACAATGCTTAAGGGAACTTCATCGCCAATGGTGACGCTACACAGTGAGAGACGATCGGCTTGGGGATGGGGTCTGACCTCCAGGATTTCCCCGACCACTATAGATTGGTAAAACTCGGGCCAGTCTTTTTTTACTTCCGCCTCCAGCCCCAGAAAGGTCAGTACCCGCGCTGTTTCCGTTGGATCCCAGTTTAACTCCACGAATTCCTGCAACCATTTGTAGCCGATCAACATCTTAGTTGCCCGTTTCCCCTAAAACTGTTCCAGGAATCTCAAATCGTTCTCGAAAAAGAGGCGGATATCATCAATACCGTATTTCAACATAGCGATCCGCTCGATACCCATCCCAAAGGCATAGCCGGTCCACTTTTCCGGGTCTAACCCCACATTGCTGAACACTGCTGGGTCCACCATGCCGCAGCCCAGAATTTCCAGCCAGCCGGTGTGTTTGCATACCCGGCAGCCTTTACCCCCACAGAGAAAACACGTTATGTCCACCTCACTGCTGGGCTCGGTGAAGGGGAAAAAACTGGGGCGGAAACGAAGTTTTACGTTCGCCCCATACAATTCTTTACAGAATAAATCCAACGTACCTTTGAGCTCGGCAAAAGTTACGTTACGGTCGACATAAAGCCCTTCGACCTGGTGGAACAGGCAGTAACTGCGGGGATTGATAGCCTCGTTCCGATAAACCCGCCCCGGCATGATGGTGCGGATGGGCGGTTCGTAGGCCTGCATCACCCTGATTTGTACTGGGGAAGTATGGGTGCGTAGTACCTGACCGTTTTTCAGGAAAAATGTGTCCTGCATATCCCGTGCGGGATGTTCCGGCGGAAAATTTAGGGCGTCAAAATTCCGCCATTCCGTCTCTACCTCGGGGCCTTCGGCCACGGTAAAACCCAGTCGATGGAAAATACGGACTATTTCCCGCAGGGTTTGTTCCAGAGGGTGGAGATGCCCCAGGGCTTGTTCCAACCCCGGTAGAGTGGGATCTTCTTCGGCGGGAAGGGACGCCTCGGCAGTGGGAAGCAGTTTCTCCAGGGCCTGTTGGATTTCGTTCTTGAGCCGGTTACAAGCAGCTCCGTAGGCTCCCCGCTCTTCTGCAGGAAGTTCCTTAATTTTCTTAAAAAGCTCATTTACGAGCCCTTTACGGCCCAGGAACTTGATTCGTAATTCTTCCGGGGAGTACTGCTGAGGATCCGCCAGTGCCGTCTGAAAAGTACGACGGACTTCCTCTACCGCCGGGAAGTCAGGCATTTGAGGCTCTAAGCTGAGCCGCCTTAGCGGATTTTTTGGACCAGTTGCGTGAAAGCTTCCGGATCGGTAACCGCCAGTTCGGCCAGCATCTTACGGTTTAATTCGATACCGGCAGCCTTAAGCCCTCGCATGAATCTGGAATAAGAAATGCCGTTAAGGCGGGCGGCGGCATTGATGCGGATAATCCACAGCCGTCGGAACATTCGTTTCCGCTGCCGACGATCCCGATAAGCATACACCCAGGCCCGCTCAACGGATTCCCGGGCAACGCGGTACAGCCGGCTGCGGGCTCCGTAATAGCCCTTAGCGGCTTTCAGATACTTTTTATGACGGCGCTTGCGCGCTACACTAGTTTTAGCTCTGGGCATACCTCAACCTCATCTTCATGGATTAATGAATACAGCCACTTTCCGGGCATCACCCGCCGCAAGGGTACCTTTCATCCGCAGTCTGCGTTTCCGCTTGCGGCTCTTGCGTTCCAACAGGTGCGATTTATAAGCCCGGTTACGTTTTATCTTTCCGCTTCCTGTGCGTGAGAAGCGTTTTTTGGCAGCCCGATTGGATTTCATCTTCGGCATGCCTATTTACCTCCTTGTTTACGGGTGACAATAGTGGTCAGGAAGCGGCCTTCCATCGTTGGTTCCCGCTCCATCTTTACTCCGTCTCCCAATAGTTCCATGATACGTTCAATCAGCGCTGGCCCCCTATCGATATACGCCATTTCGCGTCCCCGAAACATAACCGTGATTTTCACTCGGTCACCGGCCTCCAGAAACTCACGGGCCTTGGCCAGCTTGGTTTGTAGATCGTGGTCTTCAATGTTAGGCCGGAAACGTACCTCACGATTATGAATTACTTTCTGTTTTTTCCGACTGTCTTTCTGCTTTTTAGCCTTGTCATACTTGTATTTCCCGTAGTCCATCAAGCGGCAAACGGGTGGTTGGGCTTGAGGTGCCACTTCTACCAGATCCAGTTCCTGTTCTTCTGCAATTTGTAAGGCTTCTTCCAAAGGCACCACTCCGATTTGCTTCCCATCCTCGCCGATCAGGCGTACGCTTTCAGCATCAATAGCCTGATTTACCCGGGGTTCTTCCTCTGTCGCTTTAACTACAGGTTTTCGCTTTTTACCGATAGACCTTCTCCTTCAATTCTTTTTGTAATAGTTCCACAACCGCTTGGGGTTGCAGGGCCCCCAAATCCCCCTCTCCATGTTTCCGAAGTCTGACCTCACCGGATTGCTGTTCCCTATCACCTAGGACCAGCATATAGGGGACTTTTTCCATTTCCGCAAGGCGAATTTTCCGCCCTACTTTTTCGTTGCGGCTATTGGTTTCACAACGGAAACCAGCCTCCCTAAAAAAGTTTTCCATCTGCCGGGCATAAGGCAAATGTCGATCAGCAATGGGTAAAATCTTAAGCTGCACTGGCGCTAACCATAAGGGCAAATTTCCTGCATAGTGTTCGATGAGAATTCCCATGAAACGCTCAATGCTACCCAAAATGGCGCGATGGATCATCACCGGAGTATGATCCTTACCGTCTTCACCGGTGTAAGTCAATCCGAAACGTAGGGGCATGGAAAAATCCAGCTGGATGGTACCACATTGCCACCGGCGACGAAGACTATCCTCGATATGAAAATCTATCTTAGGCCCGTAAAAAGCACCTTCCCCCGGATTCAACTGGTAATCCATCTGTTCCGCCTTTAAAACCTCCTCCAGGGCTTTTTCGGCTTTTTCCCAAACTTCGTCGGAACCGATGGATTCTTCCGGGCGAGTGCTTAATTCCACATGCACCTCATCAAAGCCGAAATCTCGGTACACTTCCCGCAATTGGGCTAAAATCTTTTCCACTTCTCCGTGAATCTGATCCTCGGTGCAGAATATGTGAGCATCATCCTGAACAAAGGAGCGAACGCGAAAGAGACCGTGGGTGACTCCACTTTTTTCGTAGCGGTGCACCCGACCAAACTCACTCATGCGCAATGGCAGATCACGGTAGCTGCGTTCGCTATTGCGATAAATCAAAGTATGTCCGGGACAATTCATGGGTTTGACCGCATAGTCCCGATTTTCAACCCGCGTGAAGTACATGTTCTCCCGGTAGTGTTCATAATGTCCCGACTGCCGCCACAGGGAATCACTTAGAATCAAGGGGGTGTGTACTTCATGATAACCGTATTTATCATTGCTACGCCGCATATAGGCCAGGATAAGATTGTAAATCAGGGCCCCTTTTTCATGGAAGAATACGTTGGCCGGGGCTTCTGGATGGAAGCTGAACCAGTCAAGCTCTTTGCCCAGCTGTCTGTGGTCACGGGCTTTGGCCTCTTCAAGTAACTTCAAGTATCGCTTTAACTCTTTCTTGGAACCCCATGCAGTACCGTAAATTCTCGAAAGCATTTTCTGGCTTTCATCACCGCGCCAATAAGCTCCCGCCACACTCAGCAGTTTGAAAGCACCGGCCCGGCCGGTGGACTTGAGATGCGGTCCCCGGCAGAGGTCAATAAATTCTCCCTGACGATAAGCCGATATGACTTCGCCATCGGGGATTTCTTGGATTATTTCGACTTTATACGGTTCATCCCGCTCGCTGAATTCCTTTAAAGCTTCATCGCGGCGGAGTTCCACTCGTTCGATGGGTAAGTCTTCTTTGATAATCCGCCGCATTTCCTCTTCTATGCGGGGCAAATCCTCTTCAGTAAAGGGCCGGTCGACATCAAAGTCATAATAAAAACCGTTCTCAATGGCCGGCCCTATGGTGACCTTGGCGTTGGGAAAGAGCCGTTTCACCGCCTGGGCCATGATGTGGGAAGTGCTATGCAGCAAAACCTCATGCCCTTCCGGATCGGAAGGTCTGAGGAATTCGATTCTAGCATCTTCAGTGAGAGGGATGGAGATATCGCGGAGCTGTCCGTTAACCTTGACGGCTATTACTTGCCGTTCAAATTCCGGACTGATGGCCGCCGCCAGTTCAAAGGCACGGGTACCCGACGGGACTCTCTCTTGGCGGCCATCGGGATAGGTAATGTTGATGTACCCATCGTTCTTCATCTCCTGTGGGCGATACTGGACTCGAACCAGTGACCTCTTGCATGTCAAGCAAGCACTCTAACCACCTGAGCTAATCGCCCATAAAACACAGCTTTATACCCAAAGCTGCAAAAAGCGGCGAAAAATAACGGCACCCCTCCCCCGGAGCAAGTATAAATCAAAACCTTTCAAGGCTGTGATGGCTTTTCAACAGGCATTTCCGAGGCTTTGGCTTCGCTATCCTCCAAAACTGCCGTGAGTTGCAATCCTTCCCGCAAGGTAAACCATATCCCCGGGAGGGTCATGACCAGATAATTCACTAAGTGAAACACAAGGGCGAAAGCTCGAGCGCCATCAGCCCCGACATTGAAAAAACTCAGAGCAGCCACAGTCGCGCCGTGATATGTACCCACCGCACCGGGGGCCGCAGGGATGGATAAGGAGAGGGTAGTAAAGATTAACAACACCGCAATGGCGTGAAGTTGCTGGCCCAGGGTAATGTCAAAATGAAAGGCCTGCAGGCCGCAAAAAGTGATTATTACGTATAAGAGCCACAAAATTAATGTTTGCAAAGCCACCACTCCTAGCCGCGGCATCCTCCAGATGGATTCCAGACCGGCAAATCCGGCTACTATTTGCCTGGCCAGTTTGCCTTTGCCCTTTTGGGTAGCCCTTTCAGCCCATTTTTGCAAGCGGGAATGGTAAAGTTCATGGTGCCGGTTCATCCAGGTGCTCAGTAGGATTAAAAACAAAACCGCAGCCAGGGCGACCAATCCCAGCAATCGCGCGATTGGCAGCCAGGGCCACCATAGCAGATAAAGGGCAGCCAATAACCCGAACGAGAACATATCCAGACCTCGTTCAACCACAATGGTGGCGCCTACGCCGCTTATGGGTAGGTTACCCCAGCGCCCCACCAACCAGGCTCGTAGTACTTCTCCTGCCCTGAACGGCAAGATGTCATTGCCCATATAGCCGATCATCTCAGCCTTGAATAATCGGTAAGTTGTGAAAGACTTCTGTTTCATCAACAGAATCCGCCACCGGGCAGCCCGCAACCAGATGCTGTAGGCCAGCAGAGCCGCACCCACCAATAACCAGCCGTACTGTATCTGGGTAATCGTGGTCCAAAACCGGCCCCATGAAACATCTTTAAAAACCAGCACCAACAACCCTGCGCTGATGAGCATCGAAACGGCGAACTTAATTGGATGACGCTTAATTACCTGAAATACAGACAATTAAATCAAGGCTCCCCTACTCTCTTGCTTAACGGTACTCGCTCATATCCCCAGGTGTTGTTCTCCAGCTTCTGCAAGCTGAACGGCCGCATTTTCTCGAATGGGCTGAAAGTGATGGTATATTGATTCCCGTCAAAATCAACCAACTCGATCTCATCTGGCCAATCGGGTGCTGACCATTTGACCCAGAGACGCTCCCAACGTCCCAGGGCACTATCCCAGACATATTCTTCCATAGGATTAGAACCCGATTTGCGCGCCACCAACTTTAAGCTGTCCGGCTCCAGATCAGCAAAAAGTAATCGTAATGGAGAAGCTACCAGGGAATCCTCCAGTATCTGCTTGGTATCGTGGTTCACGGTGTACAATTGCCGCTCCACCAGGTAAAATTCCATTCGCTCCCTAGGCAAAGTCAAATGCACCAGGGAGGAATCATTCCACTCCACCTCCACTTCGGTAGTATCAAACCGCCTCTCAAAGTTCCAGTGAATGATTTGCCGAACATGAAATTTTATTGCCCGCTTTTTTTGTAAGGAATTAAAGAATCTGAGCAACCCTGTAGGTTCTGAGGAAATAACTCCGGACGGGATAAACACAAAGATGGCCACTGCCAGCAGCCTCTTGAGCAAGTTACCTTGCATGCTCAGGCTTTGTTAATCCTCATTCAGCGAATCGGGATCAAAGGAGGGATTGTTCAGAAACTCAGGACCTACCAGCACTTCCCGGGCTTTGCTACCGGTGTTGGGACCTACGATACCCGCTTGCTCCAGCTCGTCCATTAGTCGTCCAGCTCGGGCGTAACCAATACGTAACCGCCGTTGCAACATGCTGGTGGACCCTTGTTGAGCCAGAATGACCAAGCGCATGGCTTCATCGAAAAGTGGATCTCGGCTGCCGCGCCCCCAGCCCAGATCGCCCTCGGTTTCCTCAGCTTCTTTGGGCTCCGGCAGCTTCTCTTCCTGCTCGGCACGCGGCTGGTTAGTGATATGCTCCAGAATGCTTTCGATTTCCTCTAGAGAGATAAAAGCGCTGTGGAGCCGCACCGGATTACCGGCCCCAGGTGCCAGATAAAGCATATCTCCCCGGCCGAGGAGTTTTTCCGCCCCGTTGCGATCCAGAATAGTGCGGGAATCATTTTTCTGGGCTACCTGGAAGGCAATCCGCGTGGGGAAATTGGCTTTTATTACTCCGGTGATTACATCCACTGAAGGTCGCTGGGTGGCCACTACCAGGTGAATCCCCACCGCCCTTGCCATTTGTGCCAGCCGGGCAATGGGTTCCTCGATCTCTTTGGCCGCAGTAAGCATTAAATCCGCCAGTTCGTCGATAACCACCACGATATACGGCAGGGGGGCTTTGCCCATTTTCTGAGCCTTTTGGTTGTATTGATCAATGTTCCTGACGGTAGCTTCGCTTAGAATTTCATACCGCCGCTCCATTTCGATCTCCACCGCCCGCAACGCCCGCACCGCGTTTTTGGGTCGGGTGATTACCTGCTCGTCCAACCCTTCACTGGTGATCAGGTGGTAGCCCTGTAATTTCCGATAAGTGGAGAGTTCCAGCTTCTTGGGGTCAATAAGTACGAACTTAACCTCATCCGGCCGCGCCCGATACAGTAGTGACGCAATGATGGTATTGATGCAGACCGACTTACCGGAACCGGTCGCACCGGCAATGAGCAAATGGGGCATTCTGCCAAGATCAGCCACCACAATCTCACCACTGGTGGATTTGCCCAGGGCAATAGTCAGTAGTGAATCGGCATTGGTGAACTTCTCCGAATTGATGATACTCTTGAGATAAACCACTTCCGGCTTTTCATTGGGCAGTTCCACTCCCACCGAATTCTTCCCGGGGATGGGTGCAATAATCCGAACGCTGCGGGCTTTCATCACCCGGGCAATGTCGTCGGACAAAGCTGCAATCCGGGCTACTCTGATACCCGGTCCGGGTTCCACTTCGTACCGGGTGATGATGGGTCCGGGCGCAATATGTGTGACCTTACCCTCCACCCCGAAAGACGCCAGCGTTTGGACCAACACCTGAGCTTTCTCCAATAAAACCTCTTTCCGCTGGGCTGGCGGAGGCGGCGGGGGTTCCTGTAATAAATCCACAGAGGGAAGTTGGTATTCCCGCTTGGGAGCCGAGTCCCGCACTTGATCGTAATCGACCTCTTCCTCCACCACCTCCTGCTCAATCTGAATGGTGGAATCCTCTTCAATGGATGAGATCGGCTCTTTTTCCCCAGTTTCGGCTTTTTCCACCGCTAATTCGGGCTCAGGTGGTGGAACCGGTTCAGGGATGGCCACTGTGGTTTCGATTCGAAGGGTTTCCTCTATTTCTTCTTCCGCTTCTGGGGCGGTTTTACGGGAGAATAACTTCAGGTTACGCACCCAGTTCACCAACCAGTCGCGGGCGGTTTGAATTGCTTTTAGATAAGAGATACTGAACCAGCCCTGGAAAGTGAAAGCCATTCCCGCTAAAAGAAACAGCAAAGCTCCCCATCGCCCTAGAAAATCGGCGATGGTCCAGGCGGTGTAGGTACAAAATACGCCTGTATAGTGAAATGCCGCCGTTTGGTGATGGAGAAAACGGCTGGCAATCAGGGCAGCGCCCAGATCCAGTAATAACACGAGGAGTGAAAGGTAACCAGTGTGTCGAAACAACCAGTGGCGGTTACCGTCCACGAATATTACCACCCCCCAGGCCGCCAACAAAAGAGGAATGATAAAAGCCCCATACCCCACGGACAGCTTGATTAAGAAATAAGAAATCCAGATTCCCAGGTATCCCATCCAGTTGTGGAATGGAACTCCAGGCCTTAGCGTGGGTTCTTCCGAGGGGTCGTGTGAAACCAGACTTAAAAACACAAAGACGGCCACTGCTATAAGCAGCAGGCCTAGTATTTCACGCTTTTTCTCCTGATATGTCAGGGCGCGCTTCAGAACTTTCTCCTCCCCGACATAGCTAGTAAAAACTTAGTCCGCATGCAAGGATGTTTCTTTTATGAAAGGTGGTTTAATTATCTCCGCCTGATAATGTTTGCCGCGGATGTTGATCTCCAGTTTGGTTCCGATTTTATGATGGGGAACGGCCACATAGGCCATACCAATGCCTCTGCGTAAGACTGGGGACTGACCACCGCTGGTTACCTGCCCCACTCTCTCACCATCCTTGAAAATATCATAGCCATGACGAGGTATACCCCCTGATAACATTTCAAATGCCACCAGATAGCGTTTGGGGCGTTCGGCCTTCTGGCGCTCCAGGGCTTCACGCCCTACGAAGGGCCCTTTCTCCAGACTGGTAATCCATCCCAAACGGGCCTCAAGGGGGGTCGTGGTTTCGTCAATATCGTTGCCGTAGAGGCAGTATTTCATTTCCAGACGCAATGTATCCCGTGCGCCCAAGCCCGCTGGCACCATTCCCCGCGTTTGTCCGGCCTCCATGAGGCTCTCCCATAACCAGGGAGCACAATCGGGGTCATGATAGATTTCATACCCCAACTCCCCGGTGTACCCTGTCCGAGAAATGATTACCGGATTACCGTTGATTTCTGCTTCGGCGAAATGATAATACGGCAAACCATCCAAAACGGCTCCCACCAGTGATTGCAGAATCTGCTTGGATTTTGGCCCCTGTAGGGCCAATAATGCGGTCTCCACTGAACGATTCTCCACATGAACCTCGAAGGATTCAGCTATCCTTCTCAGATGAGCATAATCTTTTTCGATATTGGCGGCATTTACGACCAGCATGAAGTGGTTATCGAAACGATAGACTAACAGATCATCTACGATACCACCGTTTTCCAGGCACATCGCCGAGTATTGAACCTGGCCGGGCTTCAGCTTATTAATATCGTTAATCGTGGCGTACTGGACGAACTCCGCTGCCTGGGAACCGTGAATGACGAATTCGCCCATGTGGGAGACATCGAACAAACCCGCCCGTTGCCGAACGGCCAGGTGCTCTTCGATGATACTACCGTATGAGATGGGCATTTCATATCCACCGAACTCAACCAGTCGAGCCCCTAACTGCTTGTGATAATTGTAGAAAGGCGTTCTTTTCATCTGCTTGTTTTCCTCCTGAGCGGCATTCAATTTTTAATTTAACGGCAATCCTAATTGTTAGAAACAGTATTACCGGAAGGTTTCGCGTATTTCCTAATTTAATTTTGGTAATTCCTAATGTGAGGCATTTCGAGTACCGTGAGTGAATGGACGAAATTCGATTCGCATGACCAAATTTATTCTACCCAAGGATTTAATAAAGCTACTCTGCTGACTTCCATATCCTTTATACTGCGCGTAATCACCACCATATCGTAAGCCAATCCAGTAGCAGCAATAAGTCCATCTATAGTCGGTATAGGCCATCTTTGTTGCTCCCCTTGCCCCTGAGCTTTATCCAAAAACACAGCCACTAGTAACATAAGCAGAGAATCCTGGTATAAAATCACTCCAACTGAATGGAAAATACTTTAGTTATTTAATCGCCTCAACAAACGATGGGCAATGTACTCGCCAATGGCCAGCGAGGCCGTGGCAGCGGGTGAGGGTGCATTTAGCACGTGTACTCCCCACTCGTTTTCCAGCAGAGCAAAATCCTGCAGGAGTTGACCATCATACCCCACGGCCTGAGCCCTTACCCCGGCCGGGTGAGGCACCAACTGCTCACTTTGTAGATCAGGCAACATCCGCTGCACGTCTTTGACCAACAATGGTTTAAGCATGGAGCGAAGCATCTCTCGAGCCCCGACTCCTGTGAAAGTACGGGCCAGACGACGGAAACCGGGATATGTGAGTATTTCCAGCACTTCAGCTGTATTCCAGTTCCGTCGCTGATAACCTTCTCGGGCAAATGCCAGAACGGCGTTGGGACCCACGTGCACTCGATCGTAAATATCTCGGGTCAAATGCACTCCCAGAAAAGGCAGTCGGGGATCGGGAACTGGATATACCAGATGTTTGACCAATTGGGCGGCATCATCAGTCAACGCATAATATTCTCCCCGGAAAGGCACCAATTTCAAATGCGGGTAAACCCCCGCCCAACGGGCCACCTTATCGCTGTACAGACCAGCGCAATTCAACACCAAGCGGGTTTTAAAAGCCCCCCTGGTAGTTTCTACCACCGCTTCCCGGCCGGAGCGACTGAACCCGGTCACCCGGCACTTTAATTTCAACTTCCCACCGGCCATCCGGATTTCATCGGCATAGCTGTCGGCCACCTTTCTGAAGTCAACCACCCCGGTTTCCGGGACGAACAAAGCTCCCTGGCCATGGATCGCACCCTCCCAACGCCGGAGCTGTTCCGGTGTCCAATACTCAACCTGAAGGCCGTGGGATTTGCCTCGCTGATACAGGACTTGCAGACGGGGTAGCTCATCCTCCCGGACGGCAACAACGACCTTGCCGCAGCGCTTGGAGGGTATTCGATGTTCTGCGCAATAGCGATACAGCTCTTCCCGCCCTCGGAGGGCAAAGCGGGCTTTCAGGCTGCCGGGCTGATAGTAGATACCCGAATGGATTACTCCACTATTATGCCCCGTTTGATGATGGCCCCAGCTACGCTCTTTCTCACATAACAGCAGCCGTATTCCCGGTCGTAGGCGCAACAACTGCCTGGCAGCCGCCAGTCCGACAATTCCCCCTCCGATTACTATTACCTGGAAATTGTTATCAATCAAAAGCTATTACTTGACCAAACGGGGCGTTTTTTCACCTACCACTTCCAGAAATTCCGGTTGAATAGCCACAGAGAATGCCGCGCGGATGCCGTCGATGGTAATGATTAAGCGAGACCCCTGTATGGTGCGTTGCACGAATCCTTCCGCACCCATGAAGGGGCCTTCGATCACCCGTACCCGGGTACCCACCTCGAAATATTTTTCGGGTCGCAGCGTCTCAGGATGGGCTACTACTATTTTCAAGCTTTCTATTTGTTTTTCAGGAATAGGCGACCACTTACCGGCAAAACGTAGGATATTCAGCACTCCCGGAGTTTGAAGCACCACCAATCGCTCCCGCAAGGGTATCTTGCAGAACACATATCCCTTGATGAGGGGCACTTCCACCATCTTCTTACGGTCGCTCCACTGACGGAGTTTCTTTACCAAGGGCACGAATACTTCCACTTCTTTTTCCAGCAATCGATCCAGCACTTTCTTCTCATGGCGAGGTTTGACGTAGAAGGCGTACCAGAGGGGATCGTTCTGTAGATCGACTTTCATGATTGTAACGCTCGTTTAATGGTCTCTTCCAGGCTTAAATCATTTTCCTCCGCTAAAATGCGGGCAACCTTCCGATAAGCATCAGTGCGGCTGAATCCCAAAGCTTCCAGGGCTGCCACCGCTTCTAACTGGGCATCGTCAATGGGTTCTGGTCCCCGCCCGCTCATGGCTATTAGAGTTACCCCCGCTTTTTCCAGGCGAGGTTTGAGTTCCATCAATATGCGTCGGGCCACGGCAGGACCGATCCCTGGAACTTTGGTCAACTGTTTCTGATCCTCAGCTAAAACCCACTGCAGTATTTCCTCTGGTTTGCCACTGGAGAGCAAAGCCATAGCTACACTGGGACCAACCTTAGGTATGGCAATAAGCATCCTGAATAAACGCCGCTCCTCATCATCGGCGAACCCGTAAAGCTCAAATCCATCCTGCATCACGTGCAAATGGGCCAGGAGACGCACTGCTGTGCCCTCAGCCGGCAGAGCCTCAAAGGTGCGACGGCTTACCCGTAACCCCACTCCCATGGCACCCAAATCGAGGACTACCCGGTCGGGAGCCTTAGCTTGGAGTACTCCCTGGAAGAATTCCAGCATTCAGACTCCCTCCCACCGGTGAGCATTTAAAGCATGGCACATGGCAACCGCCAGGGCATCGGAAACATCCAAGGAAGAAATCTCACCGGCCCCTTTTACCAGTCGCTTGATCATAAAAGCCACCTGGTCTTTGGTGGCGGCACCGTTGCCTGTCACAGCCGATTTGATTTTGCGCGCGGCGTACTCTTTTACCTCCAACCCTACCTCCCGGGCAGCTACCATCACGGCTCCGCGCACGTGACCCATGAGCAGAGCGGTCTTAATATTCCTACCATAGAATGCTTCCTCCAGGGCCACGACTTCCGGTTCATAAGTTCGAAACAGCTCCTTTAACTCATTGTAGAGCTGGAAAAGCCGAGCATCCAGCCAGGCATCCACCGGAGGACTCACGACGCCGGTATAAACGGTACTGAAAGAGTCGTTCTCAGCGTCTAGAATTCCCACCCCCAGATGTCGCAGTCCGGGATCGATGCCCGCAATACGTAATTTCACGAAGAATAGCCTGCCAGCATCTCATCCGTGAAATTCACATTAGCCGAAACTTTCTGGACATCGTCCTGTTCATCCAAAACTTCCAACAGTTTCAGTACGCGGGG
The DNA here is from genome assembly GCA_964469505.1 of uncultured Lentisphaeria bacterium. GTDB lineage: Bacteria > Fidelibacterota > UBA8477 > UBA8477 > JABMPR01 > CAYXZO01. The sequence goes on from CAYXZO010000007.1 coordinate 26,231, forward strand.
TACATCTTTGGGATCCAGATCGGTATAGTTTTTAGGAATTTTCTGCACCTGGGCTAGCTCAATGTGATAGCCCAAAGCAGCCAGCTTCTCCTGAACCTGATTAAGCTCGTTGGGAGCGGTGAGTATTTCGAAATAGTCTCCTTCGTTGGAAAAATCCTCCGCACCCGCTTCCAGGGCCGCTTCCAAAACCGTATCCTCATCGAGGCCGTTGCTGGGAATCTGAATCACTCCCCGGGTCTCGAACATCCAGGAGACGGCACCTGAGGTAGCCAGATTTCCACCATGCCGCGATAAAAGATGGCGAATTTCGGCTAGGGTGCGGTTCTTATTATCCGTTACCCCCTCGATTATCAGGGCTACTCCCCCGGGGCCATAGGCTTCATACATGAAATCTTCATAGGCCACACCTTCCAACTCACCGGTGCCGCGTTTAATGGCGCGTTCGATATTGGCAGCAGGCATATTAGCGGCGCGGGCGGCCAGAATGGCAGTCCGTAAACGAGGATTGGCCGACTCATCACCCCCACCTAGGCGAGCCGCTATGGTAATCTCCCGCGCTAACCGGGTGAAGATTTTACCCCGGGCGGCATCCATGGCTTCTTTTTTACGACGTATATTGGCCCATTTACTATGGCCGGACATGGGCTATTCCCTCCCTTATCAAAAAATGATGTTACTCAATGGTTATTGACTGCACTGCGGTTTAGACGTACTACCCAGGCGTTACGATATCCTTTGCGCACGGCCTGTCGCTGCAGCGCATCTGCCTCTTCCCGATTATCCGTTTCTCCGATGCGGATCTTATAGTAGGGACTCTCAAATTCCAATAAGACCGGTACTTTGAAATCCTGGCGGGCTTGTTCCACCAGGCCCAGGGCCTGCTGGTAATCGGCGGTGCTTCCCAGTTGAACCCGATAAACATAACCAGTGGGGCGGATGATCGATTGAAATTTTACCCCCCTGGCTTTGGCAGAATCGGCACTGAGAATTACTTCTGCGCGCTGCGGGGCTCCGGGCCAGTCCTTCAGTGTGGTGGGATCAAAAGACTCGTCCCATTCCCCACTTTGAGCCCAAAGTCCCAGGGGTAATAGGATGAAACTAATAAATAATAACTTCACTGCGGGGTAACCATCCCTTCTTACCATCTGGCAGTCTAATCTCCAACCAGTCAGCACTGCTATCTACTACCGTTCCTTCCGCAGCTTCGTGCAGTTCAAATAGCACCTTGGTGGCTTCCAGAGGTCCGCTGTGAACCGCAACTTCCGAAGCCAGCACCACGGCATGGGGTGTTTGCTCTATTTCCTGTCGCTTCAGGTACCAAGCCATGTTGATCAAAAATAAAACCAGCAGTGCGATCGCCATAGCTAAAAACCGACGGCCCAATGGCTTCCGCCTGAGGATGAACCAAATGGCAAAGGTGGTGGAAAGCAACCAAAACAGGATTCCCAGCGACCAGCCCAGCTCCCGGGCGGTAAAGAGATTCACCATCCGGAAAAACCAGGCCACTAAAGGCAGCAACGGCGGAGAAGTAAGTCGATCCTGACGGAATAAGCGCACGTACTTGAGGTTGTAGGTTATGTCCTCATCGCGGGGGGCTAACTGCGCGGCCCGCCCCAGCGCAGCCACCGCCAACCCCAGTTTACCAGCTTTGAAATAAGCCACTCCCAGGTTGTACCACAGAGCCGATGATTCATAGCCCGCGGTTCTTATTTTTTCATAGAGTTCCACCGCCTGCTGGTATTTACCGGCCTTGAAAGCTTCATTTCCCTTTTGAAAAAGGGCATGCAGTTGGCTCAAAGAAACCGAATTGTCGGCAGGCGCTCCCCAGCTTAAAAGCGGAACTAACAGCAAGCTACGAAAACACCAGGCTCTAATCCTTATAACCATTTTCCCAACTCTTTCAGCAACTTTTGCACTTCCTGGACAAGATCCCGTTCCCCTTGTTTCAGCGGTTCCGGAGCATACCTTCCCAGGGCCAGGCGCTCCAACAACTTGCCGAAGTGGTTGGCCGTATCGGAAGGGACCTGTGCTCGCTCCAAATACTCTCTTAACTCCCGGGTCGCCAGACCTCCCGGCAAATTCAGGCGATCTTCCACTAATCCCCTTAAAGCCTGTTCCAAAGCAGCATAGTACCCATCATCTTGAGGACTCAATTTGCGGGCCTGTTTCACTCTTTGCTGAGCTTTGTCCCAAGCTTGAGCTTTCCGTCTTAAGCCCGGGTTGGCCATTAATCTTTGTTGCCTGAAATCCCATGTCAAAGCTCCCAGAGCCGTGACTAATCCTACCAGCCACAGGCCCCAATACCAGCGGCTATGCCATACCGTCATCCCTAAAGGCCGGAAAACCCCCGGCTCTTCTTTGATGAAACGGATGTCTTTGCTCATCACCTGTACTTCGGAACGGGAATAACCGGTTGCAATTACCGGTTGAGGACGTTTCAAAGGTGCCACATGTAAGGTAACGGGTTTAGTGGATAATCGCCGGTACCGACGAGTTTGCGGATCAAGGTAGCTCCAGGTAATGGCCGGGAGGGTTATCTCCCCTTCCCGCCGTGGCACCAACAGCCACGTCACACGCAACCAACCCTGATAGGCTCCATCTTTAAGCTTTATTTCTTCTTTCTTTTCCGGCTTGAACAAATCCACTTGGGGCGGAGCGTTAAAGTCCGGGACTTGAATGGATTTGAAGTTGCCTCGTCCCTTCAAGGTGAGACTGAAACCTACGGCATCATTGACCTGTACTCGGTTTGTGTCCAGATGGGCCACCAGGGAGAATCGCCCTACCGCGCCGCTGAAATCCGCTGGTACCGGTTCGGGAAAGGGGTCCACGTAAACCGTAACCGGATTGCTGACCAGCTGCTTGTTAACCACCTGGTTCAGGTTGAAAAAAGGATCGCTGAAAAAGGGGTCATTGAAGAAAGGATCATTGAATACGTTCCGCCGCCGGGGAACTTTGACCTGCAGGCTCAGCCGCATGGGATCAACCCGCAAGGTGCCGGCTTTGGTGGGGTAAAAAACCATCTGGCTCAGATCGGCCGTACGGTAGCGTACTCCCTCCTTAACCTCCCGCCGCCAGTCGATTACCCGGGGAGCAGGCACTTCCTCCGCCCAAAAGCCTACCCCGGTGGGCATTTTGTCGATGCTGGGATTGAAAACGTCCACCTGAGTGTACAGGCGATAGGTAACGGTCAGCGGCTCTCCCAGCACCACCCGGGTTTTGCTGGGAATGGCCTTCAGAAACAAGCGCTGGCCGATATTACGAGGACGTGTCTGGCGCTGGGTTTTGGTTCGGGGAGCCGTTTGGGGGGCCTTGGAACTTAACTGAGTCACCTCGATAGTGATGGGCTGGGTGCGATAATATCGGCCACCAATTTTGACCTGAATAGCGGGGATAGTCTGAGTCCCAGGTTCCAAAGCAGCCAGAGTGTAGCTGATAGATTTGGTTGTGGTGGCTTTCCCATTGATCCAGGTGAAATTGGTGGATTGCACCGGGCCGCTTACCACGGCAAAGGATCTCAACTTGGGAAAACGCACCACTGGCATAGTGGGAGCGTCTTCCACCTCCACCGTCCAGGTGAAGGTTCCCTGGAGAGGTACTATCTTTCGATCCACCGAGGCGGTAACCTTAAGACCCCCGTGGAGGGGCTGTAAACCCAAACCGATTAATCCCAGGAACACCAGGCCCTTGAAAAGTTTAACTCTCACCAGTCCTTCTCCAGATATTCACCGGCGGTTTGAGCCCGAATTAGTTTCTTTAAGTTCTGCACTTCCCGGTTCTCCAACCCCGTTAAAATCTGTAAGTCCCGCAATTTTTGGGCTTCCTGGGCCTCTTTTTTGCGTTGGGCTTCTTGAGGTTTCCGGGTTTCGCCTTTGCGCTGTTGGGATTTTATTCCCTGGGAGCGCTCCTGTTTTTGCTCCCGTTGTGATTGCTGGGATTGATTCTGCTTTTGCCGTTGCTTTGACTGGGATTGTTGGTTTTGCTGCTTCTGTTGGCGATTTTGTTCGGAATCGGATTGGTTGCTCTGTCGTTGCTGCTGCTGCGGCGGGGGCGGAGGTAAACGGTTGATTAACTCCAGGTTAGCCTTGGCATCCTGGTCATAAGGCCTGAGTTTCAAAACTTTCTTATACATTTTCCGAGCTTGCTCGAAGTCGCGTTTCGCCACGAAGAGATTACCCAGATTGTAGAAAGCGTCCGCCAGCAAACTGGTATCCCTGGTACTAAGAGCTTTTTCAAAAGCCGCGCGGCTCTTTTCCAGATCACCCAGCTGATAGTAAGCCTCACCTTGGTTGTAGTACACGCTTTTCAATTCTGGATGTGCTTTCAGAATCTGTTGCCACTCTTCAATGGCCTGGCGGTATTGTTTCCGCTTAAAGGCTTCGGTGCCTTTATCGATCCCCCAAAGCTGGGTTGTAATGAGTAATAAACTCAGCCCGACGATTCTAAGCCGAAGCAACATCCTCTCCCTCCCAGGTTCGGGCACGAGTATTACGTTCGCCGATAAAAATGTCCAGCACCAACAGCAACCAGGCCGGCCACGCGAACCAAGCGTACTGTTCCTTGTAATTCACGAAGACTTGTTTCTTAAAAGTCTGTTTATCCATCTTCAAAATATCGTCATAAATGCTTTCCAAACCGCTGGCGGTTGCATTCAGGTGCACAAACCGGCCATCAGAGGCGGCAGCGATTTTTTCTAAAGTCTCGGTGTTTAAACGGGTAGTTACAACTTCACCCCGCTTATCTTTTTTATACCCCACGACTTGGCGCTCATCATTCAGAATTGGAATGGGAGTGGCCGAAAGAGTCCCTACCCCGGCCGTATGAATCACGACACCCGCAGCTCGGGCCTCTTGCAAGGCCTGATCCAACTCACCCTCGTGATCCTCACCGTCGGATATTAATACCATCACACGGTTGTTCTTTTTGCCGGCGCTTTGGAAGGCCTGCAGCCCCACCCGAATGGCTTCCGCCAGTGAAGTTCCCTGTACACCGATGAGTTGTTGATCGGCTATATCCAGAAACATTTCAAAAGCCGCGTAATCCAGGGTCAGGGGGCATTCCAGATAGGCATGTCCAGCAAAAACCACCAGCCCTACCCGGTCTCCCCGCAATTGTCGCACCAATTTACGGATCTCATACTTGGCCTTATCCAAACGGGAAGGTTGGATATCCTGGGCGGCCATGGAATTGGAAACATCCAGTAAAAAAACCAGATCCACGCCTTTACGTTCTACGGGCCTGGTTTCCCTGGAAAAACGGGGACCTGTTAAGGCTACCACCAACAGCATCAAGCTTGTACCTCGAAGAATCCCCTTCAACCGTCGTCGCGACGGGGAAACGCTCCGGGTCAGGCGCTCGATCAGCTCCGGGGAACCGGCCTCTTGCAGCACTCGTTTGTGCTTACGTCGTCCGTAAAGAAAAAAGAAAAACAGCACCGGCAGCCAGGCCGCCAGTACTCCGTAAAACCAGGAAGGATATGGTTGGAACTTGATCATGGGAAGCGCCACAAAACCGTTTTGGTCAACAAAAACTCCAAACTCAATAACAGCAAAGCCAATCCCAACGGCCAGGGGAACAACTCTTTGAATTGCACGTATTCCCGGACTTTGAAAGGAGAAGTTTCCAGATTGTTGATTTCCTGATAAACCTTTTCCAATTCCTCTTCATCGGTAGCCCGGAAATAGCGCCCACCGGTGGATTTAGCTATTTCACGCAGGGTTTCTTCATCGATATCCACCCGCACCTGTTGTATCCTAGTCCCCAATGGCGTAGGCACTGGTAATGGCGCCGGACCGATTCCTCCCGCTCCGATAGTGTAAACCCGGATATTGAAATCCTTGGCCATTTGTGCCGCCGTGAGGGGATCCAGCTCACCGGCATTGTTGCGTCCGTCCGAAAGAAGGATCAACACCCGGGATTTGGCCGGACTTCGCCGCAAGCGATTCACTCCACTAGCCAATGCCAGCCCGATGGCGGTTCCGTCATATTCCCGGTCCACAATGCTTACCTCCCGTAAATATCCCTGCAGCCTGTGATGGTCAGTTGTCAGGGGACATTTAAGGAAGGGTTCTTTGCCAAAAGTCACCAGGCCTATCCGGTCGGAAGGTCGCATGCTGATAAATTCAGCGGCCACCTTTTTAACCGCTTCAAGACGGTTGGGCTTGAAATCCATAGCCTTCATGGAACTGGAGATATCCAGGACCAACATGATATCGATGCCTCGAGTGTTCATTTCCTGCAAGACATCTCGCTCCCGGGGGCGAGCCAAAGCTACGGTCAAGGCCACGAGCCCCAAAATGCGCAGAAAAAAGGGTATGTGTGGAATGATATGCACTTTGGAACCGGGGTGGGCACCTTTAGCAAATCCCGGAAAACGCAACGATCCCTGCAATCTTTTACCCCGTCGGAAGTAATACCATACCACCGGTGGAATCAGCAGTAAGAGTAGCAGGAGCTCCTTGTGCGCGAATTCGATTCTCATTCTTCCCACATTTCAGCCGGAGCTTGCTTCAAGCTCCGGATTAGCGTGCGCTACAGGCGCTCTATTATAGTCCCCATTTGTAGAATTGTTTCTTCTTGAAAAGGGGCTCCGATGAGTTGAGCGCCGATGGGTAGTCCCTCCCGATCCTGCCCCACCGGCAAGCTCATAGCCGGTAACCCGGCCAAATTGGCGGGAATGGTGTATATATCACTCAGGTACATGGATAAAGGATCGTCTAATCGTTCTCCCTGGGGAAAAGCGGTGGTGGGAGCCGTAGGAGTAAATAGAAGATCAACCTCCTGGAATACTTTCAAGAAATCATCTCGGATGAGGCGCCTTACTCGTTGAGCTTTGTCATAGTACGCGTCATAATAACCGGCACTCAAAACATAAGTACCGAGCATTATGCGGCGTTTAACTTCTGGCCCGAAACCCTCAGCCCGGGTGGCCGTGTACATCTCCGTTAAATCCTGCCCCGAAACCCTCAAGCCGTAGCGTACTCCATCGTATCGGCTCAAGTTGCTGGAAGCTTCCGCGCAGGCCAGGATGTAGTAAGTGGCCACGGCAAAATCGGTGGTGGGTAAAGAAACTTCTTTGAATTGAACTCCCTGCTCCGATAAGCGCTCCACCACCCCATTCAACACTTCTCTGATTTCGGGCTGCATACCTTCGCCGAAATACTCTTTGGGTAGACCTACCCGAAAACTAGTAGGATCTTTCTCCAAGTTTCGGTGAAAGGCGGGCACCGGCTGATCTACGGTGGTGGAATCATGGGGATCCCGGCCGCTTATAACCGTCAGTACTAGGGCGGCGTCGTACACATTGCTGGTGAGGGGACCGATTTGGTCCAGGCTGGACCCAAAGGCCACCAGACCGTAACGGGAAACCCTCCCGTAGGTGGGTTTCAAACCCACTACTCCATTGAAAGCCGCCGGTTGGCGAATGCTGCCGCCGGTATCCGAACCCAAGGCAAAATCCACAGCTCCGGCCGCCACAGCCACCGCCGAGCCCCCGGAAGAACCTCCCGCTACCCGCTCAGGATTAACTGCGTTGTTGGTGGCCCCATAACGGGAGTGCTCGGTGGAACTCCCCATGGCGAACTCATCCATATTGGTTTTACCGACAATGACAGCTCCGGCGGCCTTTAGACGTTGTACCACCGTAGCGTCGTAAGGTGCGATGAAATCGGCTAGAATTTTGGAAGCACAAGTAAGAGGCATCCCGGCCACCGCAATGTTGTCCTTGATGGCCACCAACTTGCCTTTTAATGGTCCATCCGGCGCCTCGGCTAGAGCTTTGTCAAGATCTTCCGGCATCAGCCAGGTGAAAGCGTTCAAATCCCGGGCAGCCTTCAGCCGCCCGGTCAAGGAGCCGTCAGGCTTCAAACCTTTTCCTCCGTCTGATCAGCCTCTGGAGTCTCCTTTTTCGGTTGGGTAGTGGTGGGCGCTTTCAATTCTCCTGATTTTTCCACTTCATCTTGAATCCCAGCCACTGCGTTTTTGAATTCTCGGATACCTTTTCCCAAACCACGGGCCATTTCCGGTAAGCGTTTAGCCCCAAAAAAGATCAATGCGAAGAGGATTATGATTACCCATTCCCATCCGCCTGGTAGTCCCATATTTCGCCTCCTAATCTTTTTCCATCGCCTTACACCCGATAATAGCGCAACAAGTAGTACGCCACGCCGATCCCCACCAGCCCCGTGAAATTGACATGTACCGTGAAACCGAAAGTGATGGTAAACAAACGCATATCCAGCGTAATAGGACTGGCTAAACCATATCGGGCACTATCAAAAGAAAGCAAGAAGAAATCCCGTACCACTCCGGGGGGTAAAAGGAAGGCCAGCAAATCTCCCAAAACGGTCCCGATTACCGCCCCCAGAAAAAGTACCAGGATAATAATTTTCAAACTTCGTCGACGCGGATCCATGACAGATTCTTATTCTCTACTTTCGGCCGTGCGCACATTCAAACGGTGAGTCTGGCTCCAAGAGACCAAACCTCCGGTGATGATTATGGCTCCAAAAGGAAAGAGCAGAAAACCCCGGCTTAGAATCACAGCCGACAACATCCCCAAGGTCAATAGCAAACGGCTGCTGTTTCCCCAGCCTTTGCGAAGACTTACGGCGGGAAATTTGGGGAAGGGCACTTTGGAAAGCATCAAACTGGAGACAATCATAACCAGCGGTAAAGCTACCCGGGGATCACCATTGGGGAAGCGGGGTTGCCAATGAAGTAAGGGCATATTGGAAGCCTGGGCATAGAACAGGTAAAGGCCGGTAATGGTCATGGCCGCTAGAGGAGTAGGCACTCCAAGGAAACGATCTTTCTGGGTAACCTCAGCTTCCACATTGAACTTGGCCAGCCGGATGCTTCCCAGAATCAAAGGCACAAATGCAAAGAAACCACCCAGTAAGATCCCCAAGGGGCGAGACCACACGAAGTACACGAAAAAAGCGGGTGCAGCGCAAAAAGTTATGGCATCTGCGAGAGAATCGAACTGAACCCCGAAATCAGACGTGGTGTGTAAAGCCCGAGCCAATTTCCCATCGAAACTATCACATAGAGCCCCCAAGACGATCAGCCAGACCGCAGCTGTATACTCACCGCGCGCCGTGGCTAACATCGACATGAAGCCTGAGAACAGATTCAGAATGGTGAATACGCTGGGAATGAAGCTTCGGGTCATACGGCGATGAAAACGCCGTTTAGGTTTCCTCATCGGTTATCTTTTCTCCCTCAAGTTTTTGCTCTCCTTGTCCGGGCCATTCGGCCAGAACGGTTAATCCTCCCCGTACTGCTTGGCGTGGCTTTACTAAAACCCGGCATGTGCGAGGAATCCACACATCCATTCGGCTGCCGAATTTTATCAATCCGTAACGGGTTCCCTGTTCCACCACATCCCCTTCCCGGAGCTTATTGATTATGCGCCGGGCCACTAATCCCGCTACCTGAGCCACCTTGACCCGCCGGGATCCGTTTTCTATTCCAACCGTGCTCTGCTCATTGGTCTCGGAGGCTTCTGGATCAAAGGCCGCCTTGAAAGTTCCATAGCGGTAAGTAACGAAAGCCACTTTACCCGCAATGGGCGTGCGATTGATATGCACATTGAAAGCTGAGAGAAAAATCGTTATTCGATGGCAGGGGCCGACAAAATCATCCTCTTCCTGGCTCACCTTTAACACAGTTCCATCACCCGGACTCAGAATGTGGCGGGGATTGGTTTTGATTTCCCGTTCGGGATCCCGGAAAAAGAACAAAGTAAAAGCCGTCCCCAAGCCCGCCACTGCGGCCAGGATCTGCCAGATTCCATGGGATCGGTCTAAAAAACTCACCACAGCCAGCGCAATGGTAATTCCCAGAGCAATGAGAATGTTCGGCAAACCTTCCCGGGCCAAGGTTCTTACCTCCGCGATCCAGCTTTAATCATGTGGCAAAAATAACCTTTTCCATTGGGAAACATACGTCAATCTGGAATTTTACACTTCCCCTGTAGCAGATCTTTCCACCCCTCCTTGGCAGTTCTCATTCCAGCGTCACCTGAACCCGGAAACGGCTTCCCTCCCGCCAAAGAGTGAAAACCACCTGATCCCCATGGCGTAAATCATTACTCAGGATGTAACTGAAAATGTCCTGATCATTGCGCACTTTCTGGTTATCGATACCGATTATGACGTCGCCCACCTTAATTCCCGCTTTATCCGCCGGTGAATTACGTTCCACTTCCACCACCAGAACTCCTTCCGAGAAATCCAGATGCAGCACTCGAGCCAGGCTGGGGTCTAGATTTTGTACCGTCAAACCGGTGGTATAGTGACGATCTACGTAACCCCGTTCCCGCAGCTCGCTGATGATTTTCAAAGCATGGTTAATAGGGATGGCGAAACCGATCCCGATTGAGCCGCTGCTGCGCCCCCCACCGGTGAAGATAAAGGTGTTGATTCCGATTACCTCGCCCGCCGCATTAACCAGGGGCCCGCCACTATTGCCAGGGTTAATGGAAGCATCGGTCTGGATCATATTCTGATAAACCCGCCCTGACCGTTGAATACCGAAATCCATGTCAATCCCGCTGACAATACCGGCGGTGGCGATGGGTTCTCTGCTTTGATTAAGCAGTCCAAACGGATTACCCAGGGCAATGGCCCATTCCCCGATGATTACGTCATCAGAATTACCCAAGGGAGCTGCTGGAAAGATTTCCTCTCCATCGATTTTCAACAGCGCCAGGTCGGTTTTTTTATCGATCCCCACCAGCTTAGCGTGAAATTCCTTGCCACCCGGCAGGGTCACCGTGATTTCACTGGCTCCTTCGACTACGTGACTGTTGGTGATTACATAGCCTTGGGGATCGTAGATAAACCCCGACCCCAGACTCTGAACTTTTTGTTCGAACCAGGGAGGCATGGACGGCATCAGAAACCGCCAGAAAGGATCTTCATAGAGCGGTGAGCGGGCGTAGCGAATCTGGGTCACGGTAACTCCCACCACTGTCGGTGCAACCCGTTGAATGGCTCGGGTCAGAGCGGTCGTGCGGCTGTCATCAACTGTAGGTGGCGGACTGGTTTGCACCGCCGGCCGCACCGGAACGGCAGCTGTTATCGGGGTTGGAGAAGGAGCACTTTGCGGCCGCCACCGACGGACCTCACTAAGCGTCAGGGTAAACATCCCTAAGCTCAGTGCCAGGGCAAAGAAGAATAAAGTTAAACGCCTAAGCATTGGAGTTCTCCTCGAATTCTATCCCGCCTGGGCGGGATCATAAATAGGCCTCCACATAAGGCACTTCAAACACTTTTTCATGAAAAACGGGGCCGTGGCCGAAAAACCCATCTTCCCCGAATAATTCACCGTGGTCAGCGGTGATGATAACAGTGGTTTCACCGACCGGAACTCGGTTCAACAGGGTCGGCAGGAGTCGATCCAGGTTTTCTAGAGCTTGAATCTGCCGCTCCCGTAGCGCTTTGAATTCCTCCGGAGCCAGCCACTCTTGCGCCACCGCTACCGCCGGATCTGGTCCTAATCTTTTCAACACACCATGTAAACCGTGCAATACCGGTAATTCCGGAGCTCCCGGTACGTGATAAGGATAATGAGTTTCCCCCAGATTGATGAAAAAGAATCCCGGAGCTTCGGTGGGAAAGGTTAACGTCCGGAACAGGTTGGCCCCTTCATGGGGCGTCGGTAATAGCTCGTATTTATCAAAAGCCCGATTGAGATTGGTAGCGGGATTCAAAACGGGCATAGAAACATAGGCTTCCGTGCGGTATCCCTGTTGTTTTAAGAATTCCGGCAGCGAAAAATGGGGAATGAAAGCCCGGAAATCGGCTTGCTTGATCCCCAAACGTTTATTCCATCCTTCAAACTCGCGTCGATACACGGTGGAGGCATAAACCCTTCGTTCGTTTAGATGAGGCATGAGCCCCATGAGAAACACCTGATGGGCGGGAAAAGTCCAGCTACTGTAACTCCAGCGACGTTCCACCGGGCCCAGTTGGTCCAGATTGGGTGTGTGGGCCGCTTGCCATGCGTCGTAACGGGCGCTGTCAAAGATTAAAAACAGAACGTGTCTCATCTGTCTCCTGCGGAAAAAGCTTCAATTCATCAGGATAGTGAACTTGCCAGAGGAAAAGCCCCTGAGCCGGTGCTCGATACAAGCGATGGGCCGGTGAGGGTTCAGCGAAGAGACGCTGGTATTCCTCGCGACTCATGCGCCCCCCGGCTACGGCGATCTGGCAACCCACTAAATAACGTACCATATGATGCAGAAAGCGATCGGCGCGGATCTCAAACTCCAAACCCCAATACCCTCGACGCCACCGGGCAAATTCTACCGTGCAGGTCTTATTCTCCACCTCACTACGTTGGCTGCAAAAACTGGTGAAATCCCGTTTCCCAGGTAATTGCTGAGCTAATTCTTCCAAAACCGACAAATCCACCCGATGAGTGACCCGCCAGGCATAAGGTGCCAGAAACACATGGTCGCGCAATAGAATTTGATATCGATACTCCCGAGCTACTGCTTGAAAACGCGCGTGGAATTCAATCGGAACTTCCTGAATGGCCCGCACCTGTATATCAGAAGGCAATAAGGCAACCAGAGCCCGTTTTAGATCAACCAGGGCATAATCACCGGCGGGAACATCAGCATGGGCAACCTGACCCCAGGCGTGTACTCCGCTGTCGGTACGCCCCGCTCCGATGACGGCAATGGGGCGCTGAAAACGCTCCGCCAGGGCTGCTTCTACTGCCCCCTGCACCGTTGGGGCTTCCGGCTGCACCTGCCAACCGTGATAACGTTGACCGTTATACGCTAAAAGCAACGCGACCCGCATCGACTTCCATTTTTCGCCAGGCGTGGTAGCTCAGGATAAACCAAATGCTCTCACCCCCCCATAACCACAACAGGAAATACTGGTTTAAAAGGAAAAGAACCGCACCAACTACCAGCCAGATCAATAACCAAAAAAGTGAAGTGCTCTCCCGGGCCAAGCTGGGAGGCGGCAAGCGGCGGAGGGCCAGAGATTCTCCCAGATGAACCGCCAGCACAATGGTACGGGCTACCAGAGTTTGAAGCAGTAGGGCTCCTTCAGCTACCCGCCGGCGCAAGCCGAATTTTTCTTTCGGATTATTTCGTCGGAATAATTTCAAAGCCTGGTGTAGCCGCTCCGCTTCTCGGCGCAACAAGGGCAGGAAACGCACACTCAAAAACAGAAATAACAAGCTTTTCTCCCAGGGGAGTCCTAATGGACGGAGCGGGAGCAGCAATAAAGCCCCTATACGCGGCACTACCACTGCATCGGTGCGTTTAGCCATACTGCCCAGCAAGGCCAGGGGCACCACAAGTCGGGCCAGCTGGCGTAGGAGATTGCCGAAAATCGCCCATGAAATCTGTTCACCGTTCAACCAGTCTATAAAGGGTTTGCGGTAGGCTTCCACCAGCACCAATTGAAACAGAAAGAGTAATCCCACTAATGGCAGTAGCGCTTTCAAGGCCCTGGGATTACTGCTCAGCAAGATGATCAGAGCCCCTGTCAGCAACAATCCCGACCACCAGAGGGGCTCTTGAAGCCAGAGACTGGCCAAAAATAACGAGCCAAGTCCCAGACCAACCCACAAGCGAGGAAATCCGTGCAATTTGCTAATTAAAAACTCCATCGGAGGGTGAGGAATAACTCATCCCTAGTGCGGTACCAGTGAGCCTCTACCGGAGCCAGCCTATGCCGGGCCTGCAGCCAGGCCGACAAGCCACTGGTAAAATGGTTCATAAATATGCCCCACAAAGCTACCTGAACCCACTTGCGGGCCTGGTAGTAGGTCCGTTTTTGGGCTCGGAAGCGGGCCTGATCTTCCGAGGATTTCCAGGCCCACCCCCACCCGCTGGCAGGATCGTAGAGGGCCGTGTAATTTCTATCCCGTAACATTTGCTCATTGTAAGTGGTGACGTCTGAGTAAAGTCCCACCTGATCAAAGAAAACACCGTCTTTGTCGGCAGGATTTTCCACCCCGGCCCTTGAAGCCGCCAGCCACCACATGGTCTCCCGGGTTTGCCTGGCGTGCTGTTGCAGCGCTCCGGTTAAAATCCACAGCCCGGTTTCCGTCCAGAAAAATACCTTGCCCAGTTGTTTCTGCCCCAGAGCGTATTGCCCCCATCCGGGCAAGATGAAGCTTTTAAGCGCTACGGTACCCGGTTGAGGGGCTCCATAAATCAGAGTTAAACTGAAAAACCAGACGGAAAGCTTACTTTTCATGTGGTACTCCGAAAATAATACAGGATCGCCGCGCTCCCGATAATCAATAAAGTCAAACCTAGTATCAATTCCCAGGAAGGTTCGGTCTGTTCAATAAAGAGAGAATCTGTTCTAACCGGATTCGGTATGGAATCCAGAGCCGATACAGTATCCGCAGCAGTCTGGGGAGCGTTTTTAATCACTCGTATGTAGGTAGTATCAACAGCTAAAATCCGGCTGGGCACGGAAGCCACGCCCAAGGCGAAAAAAAACAGCACTACCCAGGGAGTGATTTTAGCTCCGACGGCCATTTCGAGCTCCTTTCGCCGGCCAGAAAAATACGGCAATGAGCAAAAGGCTGGTTATACCTACCACCAATAAGGCCCATACATCTCCATATTTTTGATAAAAGCTGGGGCGGGGGTTCAGCGGTAAATCAAATACTATAGTGCCCCGCCGATTCAGATCCAGCTGTACCGGAATTTCACCACTGGGCAAGAATATGGCGCTGATTCCCGTTTGTGCCACCCTGATGACGCTGATGCGGTTCTCAATGGCTCGCATACGACCCGCGGCGAAATGCTGATAGGGTCCTTCTGAGCGCCCCAGCCATCCGTCATTGGTAATGATGGACATAATTTTGGCCCCTTTCGACAGGAAGTCACGAAAAAAATAGGGGTCGGCCGATTCATAACAGATCACTACGCCCATGGGCACCTTCAATGAATCACTCCCCATGGGTACCACCAAGCTTTCCGCGCCAGGCTCGAAATTGGCCTGACCGAAATTCAAGGCCTTCAGCATCGGGAAACGGTCCGATAGGGGGATTCTTTCAGCAAAGGGCACCAGACGGCGTTTACTGTAGATTTCCGGTTCCGTGGAATCGGGGCGGAAGAAAAAGGCGGAGTTGTAGAAATTGTACCCATCGGCATGCCGAACATGATGCAGGGCTCCAGTGAGAATCGAGACCCGATGGGAATCCACGAAGTTGCGGATCAGCTTCAGATATCGGGGGTAATAAGCCAGATGGGCTGGAACGGCCGTTTCTGGCCAGACGATAATCTTAGCTCCCTGGCGAGCCAGCTTACCGCTGGTTTGTAGCAATTGGATGACCTGAGCCGTTTTCCGGGAGTAATCCCACTTCTCCAGGGGGTCTTCATTGGTTTGAATCAACCCCACTCTGAGAGTGGGAAACGATTGTTGGTTAAAGTACCGAATGCGCCACCAACCGGTCACGAATGTAACGATCAACATCAGGGCAACGCCCAACCAGCCCAGCAGTTGCTGTCGGGGTCGTCGAAAGTCGAATTCGATCTGATAAATCAGAGTGTTGATCAGTACCACCCAGAAGCTGATCAGGTAAATCCCCCCCCACTCGGCTATTTGCAACACCGGCAAGAACAGATTCTGGCTCATGGCCAGGGAAAGCCAGGGGAAACCCAGGGCCGATTTGTGATAGCTGAACAGATATTCCAGTGAGGTCCAGAAAAAAGGAGCCAGCCAGATAGCCCGTCGCCCCAATTTTAACCCGCTGCGCGCTAGGAGCAGACCAAACAGGCCGGGATACAAGGCCATGTAGGCCGCCGCTCCCAGCATAGACAGCCAGGCGATCCACCAGGAAGTACCCGAATTATTGGCTATCCAATTAAGAGTACCTAGAGTGAACACTAACCCGGTCAGATACCCCAGGCGAAATCCGTGTTGCCAACCCGCTTCTTCCAGTGCGATCCAGAGAGGTAGCCAGGCAAACCAAGCTAAAAACCCCAAGTTGAAAGGGGGATAGCTGAGGGCCAACAGAACACCACTAAAAGCACTCAGCCAATAAGGCGATATCCTGGACGTGTAGTTCATCTACCGGACTGCTCCCTTAAGAATTGTTCCAGAATGACAGCCGCTGCCGTCTGGTCCACCAACCCCTTGTTACGGCGGGCCTTTTTGCCCGCTTGACGCAGTCGTGCTCGAGCTTCATGGCTGGAATAGGCTTCGTCAACGGTGTGAATAGGTATTTGCGGCAGGGTTTCCCGCAGTTGCCTAATGAATTCTCTCACCCGTCGAGTCTGGTCGGATTCGGTATCATCGGCCCGCAACGGCAGCCCGACTACTATTTCCGTCACCTCCTGTTCTCGCACCAGTTCAGCCAGTTGAGTCAGCAGCTCCGTGGTGGATTTCACCGCCAGGGTACGGTAGGGGCTGCTGATTATCCGCATAGGGTCGGATAAGGCCAGCCCTACCCTACGGGCGCCATAATCAATGCCCAGCACTCGCCCAGGTAACCTTGACCTGCCGGGGATGTTGTATTACTCCAGTGGTTTTTTCAATACGTCTTTAAGTAGTTTACCCGGCCGGAAGTGGGTCTTCCGTCTGGGAGGTACATATATCACCTCGTTGGTGCGAGGATTGCGGGCCCGGGGTTTGGCTTTAGTAGGTTTAACCTCAAAAACACCAAAATTGCGAATCTCAATGCGAATATTAGGTTCGTCGCCACTCATCAATTCCCGCAACACGGTAAATACCGCATCTACGATTTCTTCGGTCTCGGCCATTTTAGTACCAGTCTTGTCCGCAGTGAGCCGAGCTACATCCTTTTTGGTATAAGTGATTGCCATATCAATCATCCTTCCTCTTTTTGTAATTTTTCATTCGCGTTCCACGCTCAGAACACCTTCCACCTGCAGCAGGCGTTTCCGCAGGCGTTCTAACTGACGCACTCCATCTACCTGCACAATAACGCTTCCCGCCACCAGGTCGTCCTCCACTTTCATCTGTATGGAATCGATATTGATATCCAGTGCAGATATTTTTTCTGTGACATCTCGGAGCAGATGTTTCCGCTCCTGGCACAAAATCCTCAGTCGCACCAGGAAGGTTTGGGAACGTCCTACATCCCATTCCACATCGATCAGGCGGTCCTTTTCGGCTAGGCCGGCCGCCAGGGTGTCACAATCCTTACGGTGGACCGTAATCCCCCGTCCCCGGGTAATGAACCCGATTACCGAATCACCCGGGATGGGATTACAGCACTTGCCAAAGGAGATCATCATATTGTTAATGCCGTGAATCAGCACTCCTCGAGAACTGCGCCGGGCCCGACGGAGAAAGCTTTCCGGCTGTGGCGGGGGTTGCACGGCACCTAATCCCTTATCCTCAGGGAACAGGGCCGATAGAACTTTGCCCACGGTCCGATGCCCGGCACCGATGGATGCCAACATCTTTTCCTCGGACTCGTACCCCAATTTGGTCCACGGATCTTTCAAGGCCCGGTATGCTTTTAGTTTATTGTAACGCCGAAGCTGCTTTTCAAGAATCTCCCGACCTAGCTTTACACTTTCTTCAAATTGCTGCTTCTTTATCCATTTACGTATGTTGGACTTCGCTTTGGAGGTTTTGACGACTTTAAGCCAGGCACTGTTGGGGGTTTGCTTTTCGCTGGTGATGATTTCCACACTATCACCGGAGCGTAGGACAGTGTTCAACGGTACGATACGTCCGTTTACTTTGGCCCCAATGCAATGCAAGCCAACTTGCGTGTGGATGTCGAAGGCGAAATCTAGAGGAGTGGCCCCAACCGGCAGGATACGCACTTCGCCCTTGGGAGTGAATACAAATATTTCGTTTTTATAGAGATCGATTTTAAGCATTTCCATGAATTGGTGGGAACTAGCGGTATCATCATTCTGTAGGACTTCCACTAAATTGCGCAGCCAGGCCACATGAGCATCCAGATCATCCCCATCTACAACTTTGCCGCCGGTCTCTTTATAACGCCAGTGAGCTGCGACCCCTTCCTCAGCGGTATGATCCATTTCCTTGGTGCGAATTTGGACTTCCACCGGTAGTCCGCCGGGCCCCACAACCGTAGTATGAATGCTCTGGTAGCCGTTCACCTTAGGTTGGGCAATGAAATCTTTGAACCGTTCCGGAATGGGCGGGTAAAACTGATGGACGAACCCCAGGGCGCTGTAGCATTCTTCAACTTTATCGACGATAATTCTCACCGCATAAATGTCATAAATATCTTCCAACGGGCGCTGTTGCATTACCATTTTGCGGTGGATTGAGGCGTAGCTTTTAAAGCGTCGTTTATAAACCGCATTGATGCCTGCTTCCCGCAGGCGCTCCTGAATCGGCACCAGAAATTTATCAACGTATTGCTCAAAGAATTTCTGCCGCTTGGGTACCGTTTTGCGCAATTCCCGAGACGCTTTGGGTTCCAAAATATTAAAAACCAGATCTTCCATCTCCGATTTCAAGCGATACATGCCCAGTCGATGGGCCAGAGGGACATAGACATCTCGGGTTTCACGGGCGATGCGGCGCTGTTTATCACCCGGCAGATAGTGTAGAGTGCGCATATTATGCAGCCGATCGGCAAACTTGATGATGATAACTCGGATGTCCTTCGCTACTGAGAGCAGCATCTTGCGTATATTCACTGCCTGCCGATCGGTATCGGTACGATAGCGGATGTTGGACAACTTGGTGACCCCATCCACCAGGTCCGCCACGTCCTGGTTGAATTCCTTGGCCACATCTTCCAGCGTATAAGACGTGTCCTCCACTACATCATGCAGCAGACCCGCAGCCACAGTAATGGTGTCCATGTGCATTTCCGCCAGGATGTAAGCCACATTTATGCAGTGAATGAAGTAGGGATCACCGGATCTACGCATCTGCCCCTGGTGGGCTTTTTTGGAAAACTGATAGGCCCGCCATAGGAATTCTTCATCTATATGGTTGACATTGCTGGAATACATCTTATCCAGCAGCAACTGGAAATCTTTGGGATAGGGCGAATCCGATTTGGTTTTAAGAATCTTATTTAGAATTGTGGGCGACATTAAAAAGGTACCGGTTGGGCTGCTTCTTCCGCTTCCGGAGGTATGTAATCAGGCATATTGTCGAAGCGGGTAAAGGATTTAATGAAAGTGAGCCGGATTTCGATTCCCTGGGGACCGTTACGTTGCTTACCTATGATAACTTCGGCCACGTTGCGCAGGGAATTGCCGTTTTTATCCTCCAGAATACCGTAGAATTCGGGCCGATGAATAAACAGAACCACATCGGCATCCTGTTCGATGGACCCGGAATCCCGTAAATCGGATAGCATGGGTCGATATTCTTTGCCGCGGCCCCCCCGTTGCTCAATGGCTCGGGATAACTGAGAAAGAGCCACTACCGGCGTATCGAGCTCACGAGCGAGCTGTTTCAGGGAGCGGGATATCGCCGCCACTTCCTGCTGCTTGTTCTCCGCATTTTTGGGTCCTTCTATCAACTGTAGATAATCCACCACGATAAGGCCGACGTTTTGTTCAGCTTTTAAACGTCTGGCTTTGGACCGCAGTTCCAGGATGCTCAAGGCGGGGGATTCATCCAGGAAAATGGGGGCTTCGGCCAGGACCCCGGCCGCCTTGCTCAAGCGCTGATACAACGCTGTCGGTAATTTGCCGGAACGTACCAGACTATGATCAACCCGCGCCTCAGCGCATAACAACCGTAATCCCAGTTCGAAACGGGACATCTCCAGCGAGAAAAAGCCCACCCCGATTTTGTGATCCACTGCGGCGTTCCGGGCGATATTGAGGGCCAGGGCCGTTTTACCCATGGAAGGTCGGCCGGCTAATACAATGAATTCGGAGGGTTGCAAACCACCAGTCAGATCGTCCAATTTCTCGAAGCCGGTGGGCACTCCTCGCAACAGTCCCCCCGATTTGTGGTAAGCGTCGACTTTTTCAAAAGTCTCACTCAATACTTCCCGGAGAGTGATGAAACCCTGCTTTTTCATGCGCCGGGCGCTGAGTTCGAAAATACGGCGCTCGGCCTCTCCCACCAAATCTTCAACCCGCTCCCGGGTTTCGTAGGCTTTGGTGGCCAGCTCACCGGTGAGGTGAATTAACTCCCGCAGGGTGGCGGCGTCCAGTACCAGCAGAGCGTAATATTCCACATTGGCGGTAGAGGGAATGGCCTCCACCAATTCGGTGATATAATAGGCGCCTCCTACCTGTTCCAGTTGGCCCCGCTTTTTAAGCACATCTGTCACGGTGAGCTGATCAATGGGTTCTTGATTGCGCTCCAGTTCGAGCATGGCGCTGAAAATCATGCGATGGGCCTGTCGGTAGAAATGTTCCGCTTCCAGGTACTGCAACACCTTAGGAACCGCCTGGGGATCCAACATCATGGCCCCCAGGACACTACGTTCCGCTTCAATATTCTGGGGGGGTAATCGTACTCCGGTGGTTTCGGTATCCACTACTGGAGCTCCTCAAATCCATTGTCCAGAAAAGCCTTGATACGCTGGAAATCCTCCCAAGCATCCCGCTTGAGGTTTGGATTCCGTAATAAAGCGGCCGGGTGGTAGGTGACCACCATGGGAATATCGTGATAGCGGTATTGAGTCCGGCGCATATTCTTTAAGCTGTCTTCCACGCGCAACAGAGTTCGAGCCGCCACCCGTCCCAGGGCTACCAGTAACCGGGGCTTAATAAGCTCAATCTGATGTTTCAAATACGGCTCGCACTGTTCGATCTCACCCGGTAACGGATCTCTATTACCCGGTGGTCTGCATTTCAATACGTTGGCAATGTACACTTCATCCCGACTTAAATTGATGGCCGCCAAGATCTTATCCAGTAATTTCCCGGCCCGGCCAACGAAGGGCTCTCCCTGTAGATCTTCATCCCGCCCGGGAGCCTCACCCACGAACATCAGATCCGCTTCCGGATTCCCCACGCCGAAAACGAAG
Organism: uncultured Lentisphaeria bacterium; assembly: GCA_964469505.1. Classification (GTDB taxonomy): domain Bacteria; phylum Fidelibacterota; class UBA8477; order UBA8477; family JABMPR01; genus CAYXZO01. Next base: position 47,177 of record CAYXZO010000007.1, read on the forward strand.
CGGGTACGGGTTTCACCCAACGGGCACTTATGGCAATTTTCGATGGAGCGGCGGTAGTTCTCTAGCTCATTGGCAGGTGTGGGTTCACTGGGGAAGGGATGAAAAAGCGGTCCTCCGAAGATCTCCAACTCTTCAGCCAGAAAACGTCGGGCTAGCTCCGGATCCGACCCCATGGGGTGGAGTTACTCCTCCCCATTATCGGTGGTTTCCGCATAGCGCCAGGTGATTTTGCCGTCCAGGAATTCAGTCAGGGCTTGGGTGACCGGTTTATCCTGGGATTCAAATTGCTCCTTGTCGAAATTCTCCAGATCCAGTTCCGGCAGTTCGAATTCCTCTTCGCCGCCGATTTCTTCCAGGCTTTCTTCCTCGCGGTTGAGTTCCTCCTGGATGATATACCGATCGTTGGTTATTTGGCGGGCACGTTTACCGATGACGATGACGGCTTCGTAAACGTCCCGGGTTTGTTTTTCAAGTTTCCGGAAGGGAATCGTGTTGGCTGACATCTATGGCCTCCTCTTGTTTGGCTTTAAACACATGTTTTTCAATTATTTCAAAAACCTCCTCCAGGGCCTTCTCTAATTTATCATTAACTACCTGGAAATCGAACTGTTCTCCTAACCGAAGCTCCTCTGGCATCCGAGCTAGGCGCAGGGCGATTTGCTCTTCGCTGTCAGTTCCCCGCCGGCGCAAACGGCGTTCCAATTCTTCCCGGGAGGGTGGGCGAATAAAGATGGCCACCGTGTCTTCAGGATAGGTACGCTTAACGTTCAACCCCCCTTTGATATCTATGTCCAGCAGCAACACCCGCCCTTCATGTAGCGCTTGATCAACATAAGAGCGCAAGGTCCCGTATAGATGACCGTTGCGGGCGAAAACCTCTTCCCACTCCACCAGTTCGTTGCGCCGGATCAGATCTTCAAACTCTTCGCGGGAAATGAAAAAATAATGTTTTCCGTGCACTTCATAGGGCCGGGGCGGACGCGTAGTGACGGAAACGGAGAATTCGATTTCGGGATAACGCCTCATCAGCGCCTCGCCGATGGTCCCCTTCCCTACCCCTGAGGGACCTGCCAGAACGATCAATTTACCACGCTTTGCCATCATTCGATATTTTGCACCTGTTCGCGCAATTGTTCCAGAAGGTTCTTCAAATTCACCACTTCGTGAGAAATCTCGGTCAACACGGTTTTACTACCCAAGGTGTTGGCCTCCCGATTCATTTCCTGCAGCAGAAAGTTGAGACGTTTCCCCACCTGGTCGTCGGCTTCCAACAACTCACGAAAATGATTAAGGTGGGCTTCCAGCCGATCCAATTCTTCCTTCAGGTCCACCCGGTCGGCCCAGAATACAAGCTCCTGCTCCAAACGCCCGGGATCAGCACTGGGGACCGTCAGCTCCGCTAGCTTCTGTTCCAGGCGTTGACGAATGGCGGGTAGCTGTCTTTGTTCCAATTGCCCCAAACGTTTTACTATCTCGGATACTTCCCGTACTCCCTGACTTAATCCCTCCGCCAGCAGTTCCCCTTCCCGGCGCCGCATTTGCTCCACGTTATCCAGAGCCTCATCCAGGGCTTCTCGGACAGCGTTTCCCACCCGTTCCAGCTGAGTTTCATCCGGCTCGAAAAGGATAATATCCGGCAGTTGCAACAAATCGCTGGTAGCGATGGAGCCCCGATGTTCGTCGATTTTTTCTATTTCGTCAGCCAGTTTTAAATAGGCCTCCACCAGCGGTAAGTTTAAAACCGGCCTGGTCAACAGGCCGGCTTCATTTTCAAGGTTGACATACACCGTAATGCGGCCGCGCCTGAACCTTTGCTGTACGGCCTCCCTGATCTGCTCCTCGAATTGTTCAAACCGCCGGGGCAAGCGCGGGGCGATTTCCAGAAAGCGGCTATTCACTGAGCGCACCTCCACCTCGACATGTACCCCGTTAACCCTAGCTGTTCCCCGGCCGAAACCGGTCATACTTCGTATCATCGCCGACCTTTCCAAAAGCCGTTTATTATAAACGAGGCCTTACCTATTTCAAATTAAATCTTGGACTTACGGCGGAAATATTACGGCGATCCATCTCCAAAGTCGGCACCGACACTAGACTCATCCGCCGATACGCCGAGCTCTCCAAAACCTTCAACAGACCTGATACTGTTTGTTGCATTCAGGGGCCTACAGGAGGCAAATCGAAAGCAATGTCACCGGACTAGATTGATAGATTTATTATGATAAAGGGTGGCTTACATTAAATTGTCGTAGTATCGGTCCTGGTTGCACAAAAAAAGTTCCAGTATATTAATCGCTGAATCAACAAACCTTGGTTTGGAAAAAATTGGGCAAATGGCTTTCATAGGAGGTGCATGATGAGGCGTAGTCGAATGCTGATTGTGCCGTTGTTATTTGTATCCACCCTCTTTCCCCAAAACAATCAGATGTACCACTCGTTGCGGGTAGGCGACTGGAGAGAGTATGCTATACAAAGTCCTCTGTCTAATCTATACGGTTTATTACGGGAAGGGCCGCTGGATACCATTATGGCAGAGGGGCATGCGTATATTAAACAACTATCCCATGGGCCCATTGCTGAGCTGGCTACTTATGTGAGAGTTGACGAAGAGGGCAATGTCTTATATGTGCACCCAGATTCGGGAGTAGAAGACACATTGATTGCTTTCAGTGAAGATGTGGAGATGAATGAATCCTGGAAAGTTTCTCCGGGTGAGAACTGGGTAGGTGAGGTTTTTGGTTGGAAAAGCGGCTACACTCCGGTTTATGGGCTTCCAATTGTAGATTCCTCCAATGCGCTCATAGTTGAGTACCGTATGGACAACACGTTGTATTGGTCTGAGCATTATGTCACCGGGATAGGAATGGTGGAATACGTGGGCGAGGGGTTTGTTGACCATACTTTGCAACGCATTAAAATCGGTTCGGATATGTATTCATCCAACTCCCTGCTGCTGCCACTGGATACTATCAACATAGATAACGAACGCATCGAATTCACGATAAATGAAATTGAACACCAATTCACTTTTTATTTTTCATTCGATCCTAATGAATATGGCTGGAGTTCATGCACCATCGGCGCCTTGCAATTCTGGGTGGCCCCCCGATCGGAAATATACGGGATAGAATGCACAGTGTACGGCGGCGGGATAAATGCAACTTCATATACCATTCAATCAATCGCGCTTGACTCCAACCGCTACGCCGACATACTGGATGATCGCTACATTGAACCCATCAATGTTTTTACCGATCCCATTCATTTCTCGGGCACATTTCGGGCAGATACCTTGCCCACACTCATGGGACTCAACCCGCCGGGGTCTCTGGAATTAATGAGTGTGGACAGTTTCGCAGTAAGTCTAATCATAACGGATTACACTGTCGGTATTGATGATAAGACCGGCAATGTGCGGCCCACATCTTTCGCCACCGTTTACCCCAATCCTTTTAATAATTCAACCAGGTTTCAGTTCACAATCAAAACACCTGGTACTTATAAAATTACGATTTACGACATTTTGGGCCGTCCAGTCTGGTGGAAAGAAGAGTATGTTACGGGCAATAGCTGGGAGCTAACCTGGACTGGAACGGACTTTCAAGGAAGGGAGCTTCCAGGGGGAATATTCATTGCTGCTTTTGAAGGTGGTGGTGTTCTTCAGAGGATAAAATTATGCTTTCTGAAATGATATAATCTTATGTCTAAATGCCTTTCATAACGAAGTTGATTCAACTTTTTCTTATCAGGAATTTACGAAATAGTAGCACTCCCGAGGAACTGATCCGATATAAGTATTGAAATTTACAGAACCATTTAAAGACCAGCCGGGATTTAAGAATAAATAACTTCAAACGAATCCTGCTGATAAGATTCGATTCTAGCTGTCCCGAATGGGTAATTACTATCATGTGGGAAGGACTTTATTCACCCCCTTTTTCGAGCGGGGTATAGCGTCTGACCCCACCACCAGCGACAGCTTTCTCAAATAAAAGGAATAAATTTTACGAACATTTCCATTTGGCTCCCCCAAAGGTCGAGACCGCCCTGTTTGCCGCAGTCCTTTAATTCTTGCCCACAGGTATTTTTACTGTGGCTTTTATTCCTCCCCACTCTCCAAGTTAACTTTATATTGAGATCCTATGAGCCGCGAACTACCCTCCAAGTTCTTCAGCTGGCCCGCGTTATTGCACTGGGGACGGGCCTTGTATCAGTTGTTACAAGGCGGCCGTTTAGTGACATGCTTCACTTTCCGGAAAAAACAACTCGACCTGGAATTCGAGCACGAGGAATCCACCCTACGCCTTATCTGGTGGGTGACCTCCACCGGTGCGGCCCTGAAACTGATGCCCCAGGCCACCCTTCCCAAAAAGCGCGTGAGAATCTTCCCCACGCTGCCGGAGGAAAGCTATCTGGTTGAAGTCTACCTGGCGGCAACCGATCGGCGCCTGAAACTGGAATTCTCCCCTGCTTTCAGCCTGGAATTCGGTTTTTACCCCGCCACTCGTAACGTGTGGCTCCACCAGGGCGGCATAACAATGACTTTTCTCAAAGCACCCAGCGAGGCTCCGCCCGCGACCTGGCTGCCCGTGGAACTAGCCTATGAGCAGCTGCTCAAAGGCGAGCTACAACCCCCGGAACAGTCCGGGACCATGCCATTTGAATTATCAGAACTGGCGGAAACGCTGGGGCTGGAACTTGAATCTTCCGAACCGGCCGCATTTCCCGGGGCGGTTCAAAGGTGGCTCAAGGAGCAGCGCACCACCAAGGTACGAGAAGTCACGCGGGAAAAAGCCGCCCGCACTCTATTGAAACGGTTGAAACGTAAGCTAGCCAAGCTGGAAAAGGAGCTGGCAGAGTGCCGTCAAAGCGTAGAATTGGAGCAGGAAGCCCTGGCGCTCCAAAACGCCCTGGCGGCGGGCCTGGTAAGCCGGGAAGGCCGCTTGGAAGTACCGGCTCAATTGTCACCCACCGGAACCGACTGGACCCTCACGGATACCAACGGCCCCCTGACCTGGGAAGGTCTGGCCAGCCGGTTTAAACGGGTTCGTAAATTGAAGAACCGTCGGGAACCGCTGCGCGGAGAAATCGACCATACTCGGGAAACGATAAATAAGCTGGAAAACATTTTATCTATTGAGGACGTCCTGGAGCGGGAGCGACAACTAGCCCAGTTTGAATTGCCTTTACAGGGGCCCGCCAAGACAGGTTCTGAAAGCAGCAGCCATAAGTTCAGAACATACCGCTCCCCCTCCGGTTTCCCCATTCTGGTGGGACGCTCCGCTAAAGAAAATGATTTGCTTACTTTCAAAGTAGCCCACAAGGAAGATTGGTGGTTTCATGCCCGCCAACTGAAAGGAAGTCATGTGATTCTCCGTACGGGGAAACAGACTCCCACCAAATCCGATCTGGCCACCGCCGCCTGGTATGCGGCCCGTTACTCAGATGGCAAACATTCTCAAATCGTCCCCGTGCAATACTGTCGGCGCAAACACCTCCGCAAGCCCAAAGGCGGTGCACCGGGTGAAGTTTTGTTGAGTCAGGAGGAAGTGCTGTATATTGACCTGGAGACCGGCCGGCCGGTTTAATCGGGCTGGATGAGGGCTTCAATGACCGCATCGGCGACGGCGCGGCCTCGACTGGTAAGACAAACTCTATTTTTCTCAATGATCATAAACTCCGGAATCAGGTTGCGCAGTTGATCCACGTATTTTTCCTGGAATGTCATGCGGAACCGAGCCTGGAAGTCCTCCAGATCAAACCCCTGCCGCTGCCGTAACCTGGTAAACAAATATTCATTCAGCGCCGTGCGGGAATCGATTTCTTCACTGCCATCGAGGACCAATTCGGGTTGGCCTTTAGCGGCCAGGTAATGTTTCAAGGATGAATTGTTCCACCAACGCCGTCCCTTGAAATAGGAATGGGCTGCCGGGCCGAATCCCAGATACCACGTGCCATTCCAGTAGGCCAGATTATGACGACATTCATGACCGGGGACAGCGAAGTTAGAGATTTCATATCCCGCATAGCCGGCTTGTTCCAGAGTGCTCCACACTAGCTGGAAATATTCAAGCTGCTCCTCTTCCAGCAGCCGTGCCGCCGGTTTTCTTTGAAGCCAGCGGTAATAAGCCGTGCCAGGTTCGGCCGTTAACTGGTATGCTGAAATGTGGAGCGGACGAAGCGTCACAAGTTGCTTCAAATCCTGCTCCAGTGCGGTTTGCGTTTGCCCGGGGATACCGTAGATCAAATCCAGATTGATTTCGGTGAAACCTGCCTGGCGGGCAAGTTCCACTGCCCGGTAACTGTCTGCGGGGCTATGCCGGCGCCCGAGAAAGCGGAGGAGCTCCTGATCGAAAGTTTGGACTCCCAGACTCAGACGATTCACACCAGCTTCCCGGTAGGCGCTGAGCTGATCCTCCTCAATGGTTCCCGGATTGGCCTCCAGCGAAATCTCCACTTTCGGCGACAATTCAACTTCTTGTTCTATTATGCTCAATACAGCCTTTACCTGTTCTCCAGATAACAGACTGGGAGTGCCTCCGCCGAAATAAATACTGCCAACTATGTGATCTCTGAGGCCTAAGCGTTGGCAAGAAGCCTTTATTTCACTCTGAAGAGTCTCAACAAAGGAAGGGATGAGATCTTCCGCGTGCGGTTCTGAATAAAAATCACAGTAGAAACACTTAGTCTCACAAAAAGGGATATGGATGTATACCGCTAAGGAATCGGTGGGGCTTGAACTCAAGGCACGCGGAAAGAGGTGGTGACGCTGTAGCTGTTGATTTCCTCCCTTTCATCCTGGCTGTAAGCCCCCACTCGCCAATAATAGGTTTCACCACTAGCTAGTGTCGGTGCACTAGTAGGATAGCTATAGATCAGGGAGCCGCTGGGAGGCTGGGTGATTTCCGCCGTGAAAAACTCTCCACTCTGCAGCGAAGTGCTCAAAGAAATTTGATACCGTGTGGCTTCCTCGACCCGATTCCACTGAAAGATGGGGGTACTGGAGGCTGCCTGATTGCCGCCAATAGGGCTGATGAGCACCGGGGCCTCCAGCGGTATGTCATCCGCCAGACCGGAGGGATTACTGGTCAAACCTCCGCGATCAACCGCCACCAGGCGGTAGTAATAGCGCTGTCCTACACTTACTTGGGTATCGGTGTACGCTGTATTCACCGTGGTGGTCAGGATATGGAGCGTGTCTAAATAAAACACGGGACTCGTATCTCTATACACCACGTAATGGTCAAAATCTGGATCGGAATTAGCTAGCCATTGGACCAGAATTTCCACTGTCCCCCCTACCTTGGAAAAGTTATGGGCTGAAGCCATTATGCCCTGGGGTGTCGTCGGATAGTTAATATTTATGGGACGGGCTTCCACTGAATCGGCAAAGGGGCTTACCTCTCCGGCGTCATCGAAAGCTTGAAGCGTGTAAGCATAAACGCTGTCGTAATCCAGGCCGATATCCCGATACCCCCGAGCAGAGGCCCCTAAAGTGTCGATAAGAAGATAGGTCCCGTTCACCCCTGAAGACGAACGGTAGAGATAAAATCCTGCTAGATGAGTCAGGTTATTGGTGAAGCTCCAGGCCAGGGTAACCATTCCATCATAGGTTTCATCCACCACAACATGGAAGTCCTGAGGGGCTTCCAGAGGCCCGGTTATCTCCGTTAAACTGCTGTCACACCCAGTCATGGTTGAGAGCAAAAGTGTAATACCAACCGTACTTACCAAAGTAGCTCTTAGCATTCCAGTACTCCATTTGTATTTCATTGCGCCAAAGTTAAAGCCCATTCCGCAGGGTGCAATGGACTAATTACCATCTGTTTAAATACTGAACTATTAGCAGTTGTAAGCACTATTTCATTTAAATGGACGAAGCGATCAAATCCCGGCATTTTGCAGCTTCACACCGGTGGGCCTTTAACGTTGCAGCGGCGCTTGCTAAACCTATATTCACCCCAACCGAAACACAATGCATACGGGTCATCAAATTTATAAAGGAAGTTTAAAATGGATTTTAAAATAGTAGGCGAAGCTCTGACTTTCGACGATGTCCTGTTGCTTCCTGGTCCTTCCCAGGTAGTACCTTCCCAAGTCGATTTAACACCCCCCTTGCCTGATTTCCTCCCCCTGCGCATTCCTTTACTCAGCGCAGCAATGGATACGGTTACTGAAGCTAAAATGGCCGTAGCCATTGCCCGCGCGGGTGGACTAGGCATTATACATAAAAATTTCCCCCCCGCCGAACAAGCTGCCGAAGTCGACAAAGTAAAGCGGGCTCAGCACGGTGTAATCACCGATCCCTACACTTTAGGACCGGATAATTCCCTGGGTGAAGCTGCCGAACTTATGCAGAAGCGAAGTATTTCGGGGGTGCCGATCGTGGTGGAGGGCCGGTTGGTGGGCATTATAACCCACCGTGATATTCGGTTTGAAAATCGCATGGATAAGCCCATTCGGCTTGTCATGACCAGCGAAGGCTTGATCACCGGTAGAGAAAACACCTCTCTGGAAGAAGCGGCCCAGTTGATGAAAAAACACAAAATAGAGAAGCTGCCGCTGGTGGATGATGCCTTCCGCTTGAAGGGGCTAATTACCATCAAAGACATTGAGAAGGCCACCACATTTCCGGACTCGGCTGTAGATCAGAAAGGGCGCCTATTGGTTGGTGCTGCCGTCGGTGTCGGCTCTTCGGAACTGGAACGGGCCGAGGCCTTGGTGGGGGCGGGAGTTGATTTACTGGTAGTGGATACCGCCCACGGACACTCACGTAATGTGATTGAAATGGTCAAAGAATTACGGCGATTGTACCCTGACTTACCTCTTATGGCTGGCAATGTAGCTACGGGTGAGGGTACCCTGGCACTCATTGAGGCCGGAGCCCACATTGTCAAAGTCGGCGTCGGGCCCGGCTCGATTTGCACTACGCGTGTGGTGACAGGTGTGGGCGTACCCCAGATCACGGCTATTGTCGAGTGCGTCGCCGCGGCCAGTAAACATGGCATTCCCATCGTCGCCGATGGTGGGATCAAATACTCCGGAGACATCACTAAAGCCATCGCCGCCGGAGCTGCTGCGGTAATGGTGGGTAACCTACTGGCGGGAACCGACGAAAGTCCCGGAGATATCGAATTCTTCCGCGGGCGGGCCTACAAAACCTACCGGGGCATGGGATCCCTGGGGGCTATGCGCCGGGGTAGCGCCGATCGTTATTTCCAGCGGGATGTTGAGAAATTGGTACCCGAGGGTGTGGAGGGGCGAGTCGTGTATCGCGGGGCGGCTGCGGACGTGATTCACCAGCTTATGGGCGGTTTGCGTGCTGGTATGGGGTACTGCGGTGCCGCCAATCTGCAAGAATTACAGAGCAAGGCACGTTTTATTCGCATAACCAATGCCGGCTTGCGGGAAAGTCACCCCCATGATTTGCAGATAACGAAAGAAGCACCTAACTATGGGGTGGAAGATTAAGGACTGACTGCCGACAGCGGACGGCCGATAGCAGTTTTCCGGTGGCCGA
>CAYXZO010000008.1:0-55308 GCA_964469505.1 uncultured Lentisphaeria bacterium
TTGGCTGGGGAGTGTTCCGGAGCCTGAAAGGGCGCGGTTTGCGGGGTGTCAGATATGTGGTGAGTGATAATCATGAAGGGTCTGTCAAGGTCTTGGAGCGTTCCTGGGGCGGGGTAGTATGACAGGTGGTGTCGGGTGCATTTTATTCGGGACTTTATCAGCAAGTTCTCGCGCCAGGAGGTTAAGCTATATCTGTGGTGGTTAAAGGATGTCTTCCTGGCGCCTGATCTGGCCAGAGCTCAAAAGCGGAAAAAGGAACTGGTGCCCAAGTTAGAAAGACCTGGAAAGGAGCGAGTAGGAACCTGGGGAGATGAGAATCTGGAGTTATGCTTTGATGTGTATTCCCTGACGATTAAGCGAGTGGATAGGCAACGATATCGGTCGGAGCCGACACAAACTCACCGAGTTTGCGCTGGGTTGCGTGGCGCTAGTTCGCCAGTTGCGAGCCAATAAATCCACAGTATGTACAGCACCACAACAGGGATGAACGGTATGTAAATTGGAAGATAGCCAGTGACTTGCCCTCTCCAGGCTCCGGCACCAATCGACCCCCATGTGAATACAAATGCGGCGTACATTGAAACCGTCAACGTGATAGTACCTAGCCATGAGAACCATGTTGACTTTTGCAAGTATCCAGCGACGAAGACCACGCTGAGAATGGCATTGGCGAAATCTGCCGCGGCAATGCCGTTTAAAAACTCGATCAGCTGCGCGGACCACCCGCTAGGTGGCGCTGGAAAGGGTGGGACATCCAAGAATAACAGGTAGGTTCCATTCACGAATATATGTCCTATTTGATAGAGCCCGTACCACATCACCAGCAATCGAGATATTCTGTTGAATGGTTCCATCGTAGAGGTAATCCAGCCAGCAATTTTCGGAATCGTTCTGAAGTGTACGATATCAGAATTTATTAATATCCAAAGGCTTAGTTTTACCTAACGCAGTTTCTCCCAGCGCTTTATCCGCTAATTTCTCAAGTACATCTTCAGGCTCAGCAAAAGAATTTCCCCATTTTTTTCAGAAATAATTTCATCAATCAACCAGCGCGCCAATGCATTTTGCTCTAATTCTGACAGCTTTGAGGCTTCCTCGAAGGCCTTTTCAAGTAGTTTAGTCACGATTAATGTCCAGACACTTTGTGCTTTTTAGATGGGCATTCATTTGTACGTGCATCAAGTCGGCAAAATGACGATGTCGCCAGTTTATTAGTCTCAGGCTTTATTCTGTCCCTGCTCTTGTGATGACTCCCCAGCTGCTTCCTTTTCCTGGGACCCATCTTCCGGTGAACCGCTCGACTTCCCCTCCGCCTCCTTCTTCATTTCCTCCACGTAATTCAACTTCAGCTGACTCAAACTACCATCCAGTAACTGCTGCTCCTCAGTGGTCAGATTGCCCCTGGTTTTCTCCGCCAGGACATCCAGGATGTCAATGGAGAGGGAAGCGGCTTCCAGATTACGCTGTATTTTGCCCGAAACGGGGTCGGGAATTTTGCCCAACTGCACCCAGGCCGAAGTGGTAAGCTGGGTAACCAGTAAACTGAAAAGCTCCTCGCGGGTCAGTTTAGCCTCGGCCATCGGTGATAACGCTCCTTCCTGTTTAAGTTTCCGAGTCTTCCAATAACTGATCCAAATCGATCTGATCGTCCCGTTCCGCCACCAATATGCCAGACACGGGCACAATCAAATACCGGCTGTTTTTGTAAGTAATCTCAATAGCAGCTTTTTTCAAAAACAGAACATAATCCCCCACATTCACTTCCAGGGGAATGTACTTGACTCCATTGGGGTCGGTCCCCTTCCAGGATTCCTCCACCGCATCGGGATCCAACAAGGGCGTGCCCGGACCTACGGCCACAATATATCCCCCCTGTACCTTCTCCTTTTCCGTGACCGTGGGGGGCAAGTACAACCCGGAAGCGGTGCGGGTGGCCCCATCATCCGGTAGAATCAAGACCCGGTCGCCGATGACTTTCAGGTTTTTCAGGCCTTCCACAGCTTTGATAGTTTTCTTGTTCATGTCCGCAAATGTAAAGCAGAAGGTGCCAGAAACAGGCAACTTTTTAAGCCGCACCGCGTAAAATCTGCCACGGAAGATGAAGACCAGGCCAAGAAATAGAAGGAGCTAAGCTATGTCCACTAGAAACCCTGTTCTGAGTAACCTGGTTCAAAAATCATACGCATCTCCCTTTTCCCGCAGCGGAGTAATGAGCGTGCAGGGGGTGGTAGATAAAACCGTAATTCTCTTCTTCATCATGCTCATCGGCGCTTCCTGGACCTGGAAGCAATTCCTGAACGAAACCGCCGGCATCCCCGGCCTGATGATGGTGGGACTCATCGGTGGCTTCATCGCTGCCATGGCGGCCATGTTCAAACCCACCTGGGCCCCTTTTGCTGCACCAATTTATGCCCTTTTGGAAGGTTTATTCCTGGGCGGTCTCTCTGCCATGTTCAATTACACCTGGCCGGGACTTCCGATTCAGGCGGTGGGACTCACTTTCGGCGTTCTACTGACAATGCTGATCCTCTACCGCACCCGCACCATCCGAGTGACCGACAAGTTACGACAGGGCGTAATGGCTGCCACCGGGGGCGTCTTTTTCTTCTTCCTGTTCGCTTGGCTCATGAGCCTATTCGGCATGCAAATGAGCTTTCTCTTTGACGCCTCGCCGCTGGGGATCGGCATCAGTCTGGTCATCATCGGAATCGCCGCCTTCAACCTGCTGCTGGATTTTGACTTCATCGAAGCCGCGGCCCAACGGCAACTCCCTGGCTATATGAACTGGGTGGCGGCCCTGGGATTGCTGGTTACACTGGTCTGGCTATATCTGGAAATGCTGTGGCTGTTGAGTCGCCTGCGGGAAGAATAAGTCTGTTCTTAGCCCCTGGACCGGGCGCGGGAGCGTTCCTTCAGCGCATCCCGATATCCGCTCAGAGCGGCATACCCCAGAATATACCGGATGAGTTGAAAAGCCACCGGTTCGGGAAATACCAGGCGACCTGCACGGGCTAAGAACAAGACCACCGGATTGAGAAAAAGATCGTACAGGGGCGACCAGGAAGTGCTATCGCCCCCCAAATAACCCAGAATTTTAATAGGTAGGTACCCCGCCAGTTCCGGGTGACGCTCGATTAAGTAGGGGATACTGTAGCGCCCGTAAGCATAAAGCAGCTTCAAAGTCTCTTTAAAACCGTGGTGGTGATGATAAGTGACAGCCTCGGGACAATAAACAACCTTTCCTAAACCGCTGCGGGAAAGACGATAAGCGAACTCAGTATCTTCTCCTCCGTAGGCCGTGATGTTCTCATCAAACCCATCCAGTTTTTCAAAAACCTCCCGTTTGATGGAGAAATTCCCGGTAAGGATAAACTGGAAGGGTAAAGCTGCGCCAGGTTCAGCCTGACGGGCCCACTTGCGGGGGCCCCGATCCGGGTTATCCAGATATTTGAACCACCGGTTTTTTTTGACGAATGGTGCTGAGTAGTATTCTCCCCGGGTGGCCACACAACCCCGGTACTCATAGCCGGCCAGATGGTTCAGGACTAGATCGGGCGAAACCTCCATATCGCTGTCAATGAATAGTAGCACGTCCCCTTTTGCCTGCTCTGCGCCGCGATTACACGCTGCGGCCCGACCCCGATTCGGTTCCTGCCGCAGAGTTTTTAGGGGCAAATCGAAGGTGACCTGCGACAGAATCTTTTCCACCGGCTCCTTGGAACCATCATCCACGATGATTATCTCCAACAACTCCCGAGGATAGGTCAAATACTCGCAACTGGAAAGCAACCGCAGAACACCGGCAGTATCGTTATAAACGGGAATAATTATCGAGACTTGGGGTTCGGAAGTCCCAGAATTTAATTCAGCCATCCCAACTCCCGGTAATAACTGTACAACATATCTACAACGGCCTGCACGTCATGGGTTTTCTCGACCCAGGCACGGCCTTTTTGCTTGAGTTCCTTCACCAGATCTGGATTCTCAACCAGTCGCACCAAGTCTTCATAAAGGGTCTCCGCTCGCACGTTATAGAAAGGATGGTCCGGCAAGAAATGTTCATATTCGGGCACCATATTCGTACAGCAAGCCAGCCCCAAAGACAAGGCTTCTACTGAATTCATTCCGTAACCCCAACCACCGAGATTGGAAACCTGATCGATGTAGATATCACACTGGGCCTTGAGCTCCAACGTGTGTTGATACGGCTGGTTCTCTATTAATACGAACTTTACTCCATGGGTCCGCTCCAACTTGCGGGCGGCGGCGATAATCACATCCGAGCCTTTCCAGTAGCGGTCGCGGGTGGCATGACAAATACGCAGGGGCTGGTTCAGAGTATAGCGAGGTTTAAAGTCCCGCACCCGAAAAGGTAAAAACAGATAGCGCAAGCGGGGATGCTTCTGAAGCAAGTCCAACTCACTGGTGAGGTGCAGCTCCGCCAAATCGTCGATCCAGGGCAATACGCCACGGGTGCGCAAATCGTTACCGTGGTAATGCACCACAATATGTTTGCCAGCCGCCTTCAGAGAATCGAAGGGCCAGGGCGACAGGCGCAGAAAGCCATGGCCGCTTTCCAAGTGGTAGATGTCGTAATCCAGTAGGTTATATTCCCTCAAAGCCTTTTTAATTCGGGGTATCCACAATAAATCCCGCAACCGGAAGAAAAGTCGCTCCCATCGGCTGGGGCCCCATTGTGGGGGAATGCCAGTGGCCTCGCGGTATAATTCCTCCGGCCGGTAAATCTTTTCTTTAGCCTGACGGAACCAGGTCTTCGCTGGAACCAGAGGCAAGTTCAGGCAAATATCTTCTTCGAAATCGCTGGTGGAAGGAAACAGCGTAACAAATCGGACCAGGTTCCCTCGGCGTCTGTGTTCCTCCGCAAACAACGCCAGGGTATTGGCTGGATTTTCAGGGGCTACGTACAGGATTTTCAGGGGCTTACCAATAATAGATTCTTCTCCCTCGGGCTCGATCATGCCGGCTTAAACAGTTTACGTGTGATCCAGTAATAAATATCCCGCACTTCAGTCACTCCCAATAGAGCCGCCACAGGCAGATAGGCCAGCACCAGCAATAGATTGACCAACCACGGCAAAGAGGAAACCGATACAAGCCAATATATCACCCCAGCAGCAACGACAATCCGCAGCAGTTTGGTTCCTTCATACGGGATGGGGTAAAACCTGCGAGATGCCAGATACAGCAACAAAGCCTGGGTCGCCTGGGCCGCCATAAAAGCCACGGCGGCGAAATAAAAGTCCAGCCTCCAGACGGCGAAAAACAGAAAGTTCAAGCCCAGATCCACTACCATTGCGCTGCCGGTAAACAGCGGTGCCAAGTAGGTCTTTTTCTTGATGTACATCCCTACCACCAGATTGACGTAGAGCCCCTGGAAAATAAAGGCCAGCAAAATGAAAGGGATCACCTTCAGGCCCGGTTGATAGGCTTTAGTGATGATGGCAAAACCGCCCCAGGAGTGAATCAGAACCGGCGGAGCTAATAGCGCCACCCCCAGAAAGAGAAAGCCGGTGGTCAGCAAGTAAAGAGTCAAGATCCGGGCGTAGGTTTGTTTGGCGTCCGGCCGACCGGCAATGGAGAGAAAAAAGGGATGCCAGGCGAACCGGAAAGCCGCCACCACCAGCGCCATGAGAACCCCAATCTTATATCCGGCGCTGTAGTACCCTACCGTGGCCTTGTCGAAGAAATGACTCAGAATGTAACGATCCCCCAGCGTGGCCACCATGGCAAAGAGGACCGCTGGCATGGTTGGCAGGCCGAAGGCCAGCACGGACTTCCACAGGCGGCTTTCCCATATAAGTTTCAATTGACCCCGAAAAGCCGGCGTGGCCACCAGCAGCTTTATGGTCGAGCTGAGAACATTGGCCCAGAGAACGCCCTTGATGCCCCATTTCCACCCGGCCACCAGGAGTATGTTTAGGGAAAGGTTGGTCAGCACTTCCAGGAAAATGATTATCACATACCGAACCGGCTGCTGGGTGCTGCGGTAGTACAGAACCGGAATGAATGAGAGGCCGTCCAGGGCCAGAATCATAATGGTCAACTTGACATACAAGCGTCCACCGGCGCCTTCACCCAAAGCCTGGATGAGCAGGGGACTCATTGACAGGATTATGAGAGAAAGAACGGCCGTAGAGACCAGGATGGAAAGATAGATGGTACTGAAAATCGTCCGCCGCCGCTGGGGGTCCTTTTCCGGAATGTAGAACCGCATGAAAGCGGCGTCCATTCCGTACATGTAGAGCACATTCATAATCCCCAAAAAGGGATAAATGAGATTTAGAACTCCGTACTCCCGGGGGGAGAGAACGTTGGTGTACAGGGGGAGCAGCAGAAAGGTGATGGCTCGGTTGAGAATGTTGCCCAGGCCATACACCAGGGTGTGCCTGGTGAAGCGGCGAATTAGACCCGGCGAGGCAGCGGTGGAATTCATCTCAGTCAATCCGCGCTCCAGATCTTAATGGGTCCTCCCGGCGGTGATACACTCGAAAAAGCGGTCGATAGCGCATAAAATCCAGGGGATAAAAGGACAACATATTCAGTTTCTTGAGCCAGAGGGGTGCGGGGCGTCCCTTAAATACTTTTTGCTCAGTTAAATTCCAGGCCGTCCGGAGGGAATCACTACGCTGGCGTAAAAGTTCTGTATCAGCCCACTGCATGTTTTCCGCCTGAAACCAGAAATCGTTGACTACCAACCAGGCATGTTCCGGTTCCCGCCAGCTTTCCGGCTGGGCCAGCGAGAGAGTCGGCAAACCTGAATAGTAATTGGAGGCCCAGAGTGTCCAGCCGGCTTGTTGCCATCCCACATCTCTTCCGGCGTAAGGTGGCTGGGTGATTATGTAATCTCCGTCCGCCGCCTTTTTGCCCACCCATTCGAAGGTCCGCCGCATGGTTACTTTATCCTGATACCGGCCGTAGGCGTTAAGCAGGCTGCGGGCCACCATGGGGAGAAAAAGCAGACCACCCATCAGGAATATTCCCGCCAGCACCGGCGTGGGAGAAAAGTGCCGTTTTACCAATTCTTCCCGCATTTTAAGGAAGGTTTTAGTCAAACCGGCGGCTCCCAGCATGAAAAAGGGCGGCATTAGGGGAATGAGCAAGCGGGGCTTAACGGCGAAATAAACTATCGACAGGCTCCCCAACACAATCCAGGGTAAAAGGAGCATCAGCAAATCCCGGCGCCGCTCATGATAAGCCAAAGCCACCGCCAGCAAGCCGAAAGCCGCCAAAAGGGGAGAGTAAAAATCCCAGGTAAGCAACACTCGATACACGATACGCCCTAGATTGGCCAACAACTTTACGGGATTCAATACAAACTGCTTGGAAAAACCCAACTCCCAATAGCGGATGAGAAAAGGCGTGTGATAATGAGTGTAATTGGCCCAAAATTGAATCAGTAAGCCTGACAAAATACCGCTGCCCAGCAGCAACCAGAAGGAAGGGTACAGCGAAAAAGCCCAAATGCGCCGATCGCCTATGAGGAAAATCCAGAACAACGGGATAAAAAATACGTAATTCCAGCGAAACACCAGGCTGAAGGCACACAGGAAGAAGGCTAGAAACAAAGGTAGGGGATCTTGGGTATCCAGAAAACGTAGCAGGAAATACGTCCCGCCGCACAGAGCGGCGATGGCTCCGATATCGGAAGCGGCGTTAATGCTGTAGAAAAAGGGACTTTCAGCAAAGCTAAACAGCAGGGCCGCCAGAATGCCGGTGGCGGGATTGAACAAGCGTTTCCCCAGCAGATAAATGAAACTGACGGCGGCCACCATGAACACCACCCCCTGCCAGAAACCGGCGGATTCCGGCGCCAGTCCTAGCTGCTCCAGAACCCAGATGAAAGGTACCATGGTTAAGCTGGTACCGATGGGCCAGAAAGGGATTTTGCCGGCCATCAAGTATTGACCACTCTCCAGCAGGCTCCTCGCCCCAAGATAATAGCCTACCGGATCGCCGTCGAACAGGTAAGGCCCCCGAAAAGGCAGGCGCACCGCCACCGTCACCAGGGTCAAAACCGCTAAAACCAGATAGTGTTGCTTAACCGAAAAAGGCTTCACGGGGCCTTTAAATCACAAATGAAGGTGTCACGGAAAACGCCGCTGGCGCCGAAGTTCTCTTTAAAGCGAGCTAGGCCGAAATTGGGTTCCATATCCACGGTAAAAATACCAAAATCCAGATAAGTGTAACCCTGCTCACGGCACCAGCACAGCACTCGATAGAAGAGCAGATTCAGGGGCCGCAGATGCTGGAAAGCCTCGTCGTGGCTGATGTAGAAGGCCAGGGCTACCCGGGAGTTAACCAGAAACAGCACCACCCCGGCGGTCAAACGGCCCTGCCAGTATGAGCCAAACAGCAGAATACGTTCCGGGTACAATTCTTTTAGCCGTAGCAATTCTTCCAGAGTGTGGGTGGGTGCCACACCGTGGCGGATTTTCAGGTTACGCTGCAGAATCTGGTAAAACTCAGCCCAGTCTTCAGATTGGCGAATCTCCACGCCAGCTCGCTGAGCCTTGCGCACGGCGGTGCGGTGCGTGGGACGGAAAGCGGCCAAAATGGCTTCATCGGAGTGGGCGATTTCCAGCATGGAAGAAACTTCCCGCTTCAGATAGCTAAAACTGTGCTTTAACAGGGCGAAGTCGATGTACTGGCTTACCCGCTGCTGATAGATAGCCGGGGGCAAGGTAAGCACCAGCCGATGGAAACCCTGTGCCTGGGCGTAGGCCTTCAAGGCCGCCACACAATCAAAACTCTGGCGGAAGGTTAAATCGGGGAGATATACGGGGCCGCCGTAGGAAGCACCCGGGTGGGAGACCAACCAGCGTTCTCCATTCACCTGCCGTTCCGCGGCTGGAAACAGGGCCAACAAACGCCCTTCACGCCATAATAGCAGCGAATGGTCCCGGAACCGCTCTGGGGGATGGTAACTTAAAAACCGGCGTTCGTGAAATAGGGTGCCGTTATTGGCCCGCTGGACGAATTCCTCCCAGTGTCGTTCGTCAGCGGCTTGGAAACGACGTACCTCCAACGGCATGGTGAAAAACTAAGCCGGGCGGGGATATTTCGGTAAAGAAAAGCGGGAAGTTTCGGTTATTAGGCCAGCGACCAGTCCTTGATGATCTCTTCCACGTGGCCTTTCACTTTGACCTTGGGGTATATCTTGAAAATCTTTCCCTCTTCGTCGATGAGATAGGTTTTCCGGAGAGTGCCTTTGAAAAACCGACCATAGAGGGACTTTTCGCCATAAGCCTCGTAAAGCTGAACCACTTCTTTCTCCGTATCGGCCAGAAGCGTGAAATTCAGGTTGTGTTTGGCGATGAACTTGCGGTGAGATTCAGGGCTGTCCGTACTGACGCCCAGTACAACCATCCCTTTGGCGGTCAAATCACTCATGGCGTCCCGGAAGGCACAAGCTTCTTTGGTACAGCCCGGGGTATTGTCCTTGGGATAGAAGTACAACACTACCTTCCGGCCCCGGAATTGGGAAAGGGAAACGGGATTACCATCCTGGTCCGGCAAAGTAAAATCGGGGGCGGTATCTCCTGGTTGTAACATATCCTGTACTCCTTTGAGTTCTAAGGTTCAGCCGCCAAAGGGACCTGCCAGGCGGCGGCGTAAGGTATTGATTTGAGCCCGGAACAGGTCATCACTCTCCATTTTCCGAGCGATCAGGTCCCGAGCGTGAATTACGGTGGAGTGATCCCGCCCTCCAAAAAATAGTCCAATTGACTTGAGGGTGTTGTCAGTTAGCTCCTGGCTTAAATACATGGCCACTTGCCGGGCGAAGGCGATTTCTTTCCGGCGACTCTTGCCGATCAGTTCAATCTTTTTAACGCCGTAAACTTCGCACACTCCTTCGATGATGGACTCCAGCGTCACCTTCTGCTTCATCCGCTTGCCCAGAATGTCATTGATGACCTGGTGCGCCAGTTCCATGCCGATGTCTTTTTTCACCAGGGAGGAATAAGCCAGCAGCCGGATCAGAGCTCCCTGCAGATCTCTCACGTTGCTGTCGATATGCAGGGCTAGGAATTCCAGGACGTCGTAGCCGATCTCCATTCCGTTCTCTTCGGCTTTCTTGCGGAGAATGGCCACCCGGGTTTCAAAGTCCGGCACCTGGATGTCCACGATGAGGCCCGCGTTGAAACGGGAGATGAGGCGTTCCTGCAGCCCCAATTCCGACGGCGGCTGGTCGGTTGAGAGCACAATGCGTTTGCCGTTCAAATACAACTCATTGAAGATGTGGAAAAACTCCTCCTGGGTGCGCTCCTTTTTCTGGAAAAACTGTATGTCGTCCACAATCAACAAATCCACACTGCGATAGAAACGGCTGAAGGCGGCCGTACGGTTTTCCTTGATGGCGTTAATGAATTCCAGGGTGAAACGATCGGAGGAAAGGTAGCGAACTCGTTTGTTAGGGTGAAAGCGCAAGAAAGCGTTGCCGGTAGCGTGTAGCAGGTGGGTCTTACCCAACCCAACGCCGCCGTAGATGACCAAGGGGTTGTACTGATTTCCGCTTTCAGAGGCCACCACCGCCCGAGCGGCCGCGGCGGCAAACTGGTTAC
The DNA here is from genome assembly GCA_964469505.1 of uncultured Lentisphaeria bacterium. GTDB lineage: Bacteria > Fidelibacterota > UBA8477 > UBA8477 > JABMPR01 > CAYXZO01. The sequence continues at coordinate 10,584 of CAYXZO010000008.1, forward strand.
AGGAGCCGATGATGAAGTTCTCAAATTGGAACTGGGAGTTCAGCTGGGTTTCGAATTGAGGCGCCGAAGGCTTTGTTTTTTCTGGGGTTTCCTGGAAGGAAGGCGGAGCATCAGAATTCTTCTCGGATTCCAGTAGAATGGAATAGTCGACCGTAACGGCTTTACCGGCGGTGCGGGAAACGGTTTGCTCGATCAACCGCCCATAGTGCGACTTAACCCAATCGTAAAAAAACTGGCTAGGTACCTTAAGGGTTAAGCGACCATCTTCTTGTGCCAGAAAGCGTATCGGTTCAAACCAAGTTTGATAGGTTTGCTCGGCGACCTGGGTCGCCAGGCTTTTCTTAGCCTCCTCCCATAAATTACCCATAAACTCCCTCAGTTATCCCCATAATCCACAAGTTATCCACATTGCATTCAGCCCACATCCAATAGTAATAAGGGGCAGGGAAAAGAAAGACAAAAAATGGCCGAACCAAAAAAAATTGCCCGAAAAACTGGTAGCGGGGAGTAAGACATTTTTCTAAGTTTTTGGTGTCGTCGGCCCGTATCAAAATAAAAATCAAGTGTTTACGGTCGCCATCATTATGACCTCCATCGAACGACATTGAAGACGGAGGTAGTTAACTCCATAGTCAAATTGACTTTTCAGGTGTTATCGTTATATTCGGCGGCTTTTTAAGGAGCATAGGGAATTGAAAGGAAAGCCAGGATATGAAACGTACTTATCAACCAAGCCGTCGCAAGCGCCGGAATAAACACGGATTCCGGGCCCGAATGAAAACCCGTAACGGTCGGAAGGTGTTGGCTCGCCGACGTGCCAAAGGCCGCAAACGTCTCACTGTCTCCGATTCGTAAGATTTCCCGGCGGGCTTTTGCCTACTATCTGCAATCGGCTCAGAAGTATTCCACCCAGGGAATCACTTGTTATCTACGCTCAGCTGAGGAAGGTGAATGGGGGTTCTTAATCCGCCGCAAGGCGGGTGGAGCAGTAAAACGCAATCGCACCCGGCGTCTGTTCTGGGGGCTTATCCGAAACGGACGAATACACCTGCCCCCCGGGAAAGGCGCTCTTTTTCTTTTCCACCGTACATACCTGCGCAGCAGCGAACTGGAAAAAGCACTACAGGAATTATTGACCTGGGCGAGCAAGCGTTGAAGAAAGCAATCAAACTAGTGTTACGCTTCTACCAGCTCGGGATTTCCCCGCTGTTGGGAGCCAATTGTCGCTTTTACCCAAGCTGCAGTCACTACGCCTTAGAAGCCTTGGAGACCTTTTCGCTGCCAAAAGCGCTGCTGAAAATCATTTGGCGCGTCTTGCGCTGTAATCCCTTTTCTGCCGGGGGATATGATCCGGTAATCAAATCTCCAGAAAGTTCAACCCATGGATAATCAAAAAAATACCCTCATCGCCATCATTCTGATGGGGCTTATTCTACTGGTCTATTTCTCCGAGCCGTATCAGCGCTTAATCAATCCCAATTATGGCCAGCCGGATACGACTCAGGTTAACCCCCCCGCCGCCTGGCCGCCGGAAACTACGACGGTCACTCCCATGCCTGAGGAAACGGCAGTTGTTACCACGAATACCATGCTACCCACCAATACCAGAGGGGATAGCCTACCTGAGATCCTCGTCACCGTGCACACTCCTCTGATGGAAATGACCATCTCCTCATTGGGGGGCGGAACGTTACGCAAGGTATATTTAAACAAGTACTTACGACACGACAGTTCCCGGGTACAGCTTATCCCTCCGGGAGTCGACGGAATCCTGGCAAATCACTTCCTCGGCTACGAAGTACAGGACTTCTACACCGATAAAATCCCTGCCTACTGCAGTTTGGGCGACAGTACCAGCTATCATATTTTCGTTAAGGATGAACCCCGTAAAATAAGTTTCACCATGCAGCTGGGCTCCAAAGCCAGCATTGAGCGGACTTTCATTTTCTTCCCCGATAGTTTTCATTTTGATCTGCAGCAAAAGGTCACCAACCTGGGTGAAGTCAACGCTGGGCGCTGGACTGCTCTCAGTTGGCGGGAAGGCCTGGCTCTCACCGAGGAAAACACCAAAGAGGATATACAGTATAACAAACTGTACGTGCTGCTGGGCAACGACGATAGCCCCTCCGATTTCAACGCCAAAAGCAAACCAATCACCGAAACCACCACAGGCGTCATCACCTGGGCCGGGGTGCGGGTGAAATACTTCACCGCCCTGCTGATTCCCGATAAACCGGCCGAAGAGCTCTGGCAGCGACGGCAAGAGATTGAAATTGGCGACTCCCTCCGCAAGAGTTACACTTTCGAGCTGCGTCACAGCTTTGATCGGCGGCGCCCCCAGCAGGTTTACAACTACCGTATTTATGTAGGCCCACTGGACTACGACATTCTCAAGAGTTACAACCTGTACCTGGAAGAGATGATGAGCTGGGGATGGTTTGGGTTTATCGGCAAGTGGTGTTTGTGGTTCTTCAAAAAATTATACGCCGTGATGCCCAATTACGGGCTGGTAATCATCATCTTCAGTATTCTGGTTAAAATCCTGGTGGCTCCTCTCACCAAGAAGAGCTACGCTTCCAGCAAGAAAATGCAGGAGCTTCAACCCAAGCTAGCGGCACTGAAAGAAAAGTACAAAAACAACCCCCAGCGCCTCAACCAGGAGACGATGAAGCTCTACAAAGAAATGGGGGTGAATCCGTTAGGTGGTTGTCTTCCCATGCTGATTCAAATGCCGCTCCTTTTCGCCTTGTTTACCCTTTTCCGCACCACCATCGAGCTGCGGGGAGCACCTTTCGTGGGCCTGGAGTGGTGGATTGCCGACCTTTCTCAACCGGACACGGTGGGGCACCTTCTGGGCATTCCTATCAATCCCTTGCCCATCGTGATGGCCTTTTCCATGGTATTGCAGCAAAAATTGATGTCTCCCACAACCGGCGGCACCCAGCAGATGAAAAGCATGCCCTACCTGATGACCGGCTTTTTCCTCTTTCTGTTTTACAGTTTCCCATCGGGTCTAAATCTTTATTACACCCTATTCAACTTCCTCTCTATCATCCAACAGAAATTTTTCACCCCGGCCACCGAGAGCGCACAGTAAATTTCTCCGGGAGTTGGGCCCATGCGCATCCTCGATGACCAAACCATCGTGGCATTGTCCACACCCCCAGGTTCCGGGGGATTGGCGGTAGTACGCCTTTCGGGACCGGTGGCCCTCTCCACAGTCCGGCGTTTTTTCTCCCGTCCCCAGGCGTTGAAACCCCGTTACAGCACTTTCGGCTATTTACGGCATTCGGAACTGGGGCCGGGTATTTTTGACTCCTGCCTGGTGACCTACTTCAAGGCACCCAACTCGGTGACCGGAGAAGATGTGGTGGAAATCAGTATCCACGGCGGGGCCTACTTACAACGTAAATTGTTGGAAGTCCTATCCCGACAACCGGAGGTACGCCTGGCCGAGCCGGGCGAATTCACTCTACGGGGTTTCCTAAATGGCAAATTCGACCTGACTCAAGCCGAAAGTATTGCCGACCTCATCGCAGCGGAAACCGCCGCTTCTCACCAGGCAGCAACCCGACAGCTCCAGGGTCATTTGAAACAGGTTTTTTCCTCCTGGCAATCTCGATTGCGGAATATGCTAGCATTATTAGAGGCGGAGTTGGACTTCACCGAACATGAAATAGACGCTACCCCGGTGGAGAGTTTCGTTCCCCAGCTCAAGCAAGTGACTCGGGAAATCCGAGAAATTCTGAACACCGCCTATTATGGTCGCAAATTGGAGGAGGGATTCTACGCTCTTTTGTACGGCGCGACGAATGTTGGTAAATCCAGTATATTCAACAGGTTAGCTGGCGAAGAAAGGGCCTTGGTCACCCCCCATCCCGGTACCACGCGGGATTTACTGGAGGTGGTGTTGGTGATCGCAGGTCACAAGGTGATTTTAGTAGACACCGCTGGCGAAAGCGACCGTCCCGAGGCCATCGAAAAACTAGGAATCGAGCGCGCTCAAAAGATGCGCACTAAAGCCGACTTCGTGATTCATGTCCAGTCTCCGGACGTTCCGCCCATACCGGAACCATCGCTCCTGCCGCATCAGCGGCTGATTAAAGTCATGAACAAGGCGGACCTGATTGATGGGGAATTGGCTTTAAACGGATTAATTCCCCTCTCATGTAAAACCGGGGACGGATTCGACGCGCTGCATAAAGCCCTGGAAGAAGCCGTGGAGGGAGCCAGGCAAACGACTCGGGAGGGATTGGTGCTGACCGTGGCCCGTCAAGAGCAAACCCTGGAGCGTTTGGCCGCAAGCTTACAGGAGGCTGAACGGGCATGTGAGGAAAAGCGCCCCAGCGAATTGGTGGCCAGTGATCTGCGCCAATGCCTAGCTGTATTGGGGGAGCTCACTGGCGAAACCACACCCGATGATGTGCTCCGGGAGATATTCTCCCGTTTTTGCATTGGAAAATAGTCCGCCATGAAATCAGAGTATGAAATAATCGTAGTCGGCGGGGGACACGCGGGAATAGAAGCCGCTCTGGCCGGTGCGCGGCGGGGGCATCGGACGCTACTGATCACCCTGGATCTAGAAGCCATCGGGCGTATGTCCTGCAATCCAGCCATCGGGGGTATCGCCAAGGGGCATCTGGTTAAAGAAATCGATGCCCTGGGGGGTGAAATGGCCCGAGCCATCGACGTCACGGGGATTCAGTTCCGTTTGTTGAATCGCTCCAAAGGCCGGGCGGTATGGTCACCCCGGGCTCAGGCGGACAAGGCAGTTTACAGTGCCTACATGTTAGACGTCTGCCGGCGGGAGTCGGAACTTGAGCTGCTGGCAGGGGAGGTGGTCGACCTGCTTCTCTCCCGGGACATGCGCCGGGTCCAGGGCGTAATCTTAGCCGATGGCACAGCCATTGAATCCCGCGCCGTGGTTCTCACCAATGGTACTTTTTTGAACGGACGGATTTTCATTGGAGAGCACAGTTTTCTCGCCGGCCGTATCGGGGAAGCAGCCAGTGTAGGGTTGACGGAAGCCCTGAAGAAAATCGGTTTCCAAGCAGGTCGCCTGAAAACGGGTACACCGCCCCGGCTGCATCGTGATTCCATCGATTTCAGCAAAACCACGCCTCAATATGGCGATCCGGAGCCGGAGCCTTTTTCCTATCGCACCAGGAAATTTAACCCACCGAATATCCCCTGTTACCTAACCTACACTAACGAGCGCACCCGACAGATCGTGTCCGCCGCGCTGGACCGTTCCCCGCTGTTTACCGGGAAGATCATCGGTATTGGCCCCCGGTATTGCCCATCTTTTGAGGATAAGGTGGTGCGTTTCCCTGATCGCCTGCGGCACCAGATCTTCCTGGAGCCCGAAGGGGTGGACAGCGACCTGATCTACGTAAACGGTTTTTCATCTTCTCTACCTGAAGATGTCCAACTGTCGGCAATACACAGTATTCCTGGACTGGAGGAAGCGGAGTTCATCCGGCCCGGTTATGCCGTGGAATACGATTACTTTCCCTCTTTCCAGCTTAAAGCCACTCTGGAGACCAAGTTGGTGACGGGGCTTTACTTCGCCGGCCAGATAAACGGTACCAGCGGTTATGAGGAAGCCGCCGCACAAGGTTTGTTGGCAGGCGTCAATGCTGCGCTGGCGTTGGAGAAGGCTCCTCCCCTGGTTCTGAAGCGGGATGAAGCCTATATCGGGGTATTGATCGATGATCTGGTCACCAAGGAGATAAGCGAACCATACCGGATGTTCACCAGCCGTGCTGAATACCGTTTGTTGCTGCGTTACGACAACGCCCACCTGCGTTTATTGGAAAAGGCGCAGAAATTAGGATTGTTACCTTCAGAGACCATCACTGAGTTCCAGGCCGAAAAAGAGTGGTTGGGGCGGGCGATAGAGTTTCTCGAAAAAACGCAGGTGGCTTCCTCTCCGGTTTCTGCTGAAAAAACCGAAGATTCCCTGACTCCGCCCCCGGGTACGACTTTCGCCAGCTGGTTGCGTCGTCCGGAAATTTCCATAGCTGAAATTCTACCCCTTCTACCGGAATGGATTCGGAAGCAAGATCCGGCCTGGCAGCGGCGGCTGGAAACCGATATCAAATACGCCGGCTATCTGCGCCGGGAGCGAGAGCAGGCGGCCCGCTTTCAACGGCGCGCCGATTTGCCCTTACCTCTGGGATACGACTACGAGCAATTACCGGCTCTCTCCACCGAAGCACGGGAAAAGCTGAATCGGTTTCAGCCGGAGACCCTAGGACAAGCCTCTCGGATCGACGGCGTAAGCGCTTCCGATCTAGCCGTGTTGTTGCTCACATTCTCCCGTCAGGTTTCACGTGAAACATCTGCTTGAGTTTCGCTCAAAATATCATCCCCTTTTAGCACAAAATGAGATCCGGGGCGTCACGCCTTCCCTGGCCGCCCTCCTGTTTGCCCTGATCGAACCCGAGCCGGTGAAACTCCTGGTGGTCCCCGACTTGGAGAAGGCTGATCTTTTTCTCAATGACCTGAAAGCCTGGGAACACCAACCCCCGGCTTTCTTTGGTCAGAAATGCCCGCCAGGCATCGATCGGGGCCAAAGTTCCAAAGCACTTAGAGACTTGCTGGCCGGGGCGCAGGGAAGCTACCTAACCACTTTCGAGGATATTGTGCGTCCCATAGATGCCAAGGCTTTTCGCCGCCTAAGTTTCATCGTCGGAGAAGAGTACAACTTCCCAGAACTTCAGCGACAATTGGTGGACTTCGGTTATGAGAAAGTTTCCCTGGTGACCACCCCGGGAACCTTCGCTGTCCGAGGCGGCATAATCGACGTTTTTCCCGAAGAAGCTGATGCTCCTTACCGTCTGGATTTCTGGGGCGATCGACTGGAAGCTCTACGGTTGTTCAGTCCCGTTTCCCAACGCTCTTTACAAAACATCTCCCACCTGGTGCTGTACCCGACCAGTCCCCTGGAGAACACCTCCGGCAATACTTCAGCCCTGGCGCTGCTACCATCGGAGCTGAAGGTTGTGCTTTTCGATCCACCCTCCACTTTGCCGTCCTTTCCGAAAAGTTTGGCGGGCCGAATACAATTATTCCATTCCTCCCCAGAATCGAATCCCGACTTGGAGGTTGAAGATCAACCTGCCTTCAAGAGGAATCTGGAAGCTTTCAAGGCTCATCTGCGGTGGCTGCTAGATAAGGGTTACGAATGCTGGTTGTGCGCCGAAAGCCAGGTCCAGCTAGAACGATTGGCTAAGTTGATGGGGCCACTACCCTATCGCCCTCTGCGGCTGGCCCTCAGCAAGGGTTTCATTGATCACACTCATCACGTGGCTTTATTTACCGACCACCAAATCTTCGAACGTCCCCGGGCTCGCAACATTTTGCCCCGCTGGTTCCCCAGTCAACCCGTGCCGAGGGTGGAGGATTTCCAAGAAGGGGACTATGTGGTTCACCTGGATTACGGGATTGGAATCTACGAGGGCATCGAGCTGATCAAAGTAGCCGGAGAGAAACGGGAAGTTCTCAGCATCCGCTATCAGGAGGGTGATCACGTCTACGTTCCCGTGGATAAAATGCACCGGGTGCACAAATACAATTCTCCCCCCGGCCTTAAACCTAAAATTACCCGCCTGCGATCGGCAGAATGGCAGCTTACGCGTCTGCGTACCAAACGGGCTGTAGAGAAATATTCCCAATGGCTGGTTGAACTGTACGCCCGTCGGGCCAACGCTAAAGGACATGCTTTTCCGCCGGACTCCGAGCTGCAAGTAAAAATGGAAGCCGCTTTTCCCTATGAAGAAACTCCAGACCAGCTGCGAGCTTGGGAAGAGATAAAACGGGACATGGAGGCTCCCCGTCCCATGGAGCGGCTACTTTGCGGTGATGTGGGTTACGGCAAAACCGAGATCGCCATCCGGGCCGCCTTCAAAGCCGTCTCCGATTCCAAACAGGTGGCGGTTTTAGTGCCCACCACCGTCCTGGCGGAACAACACTACGCCACCTTTCGTCAGCGTTTGGAAGATTTTCCTGTAACAGTAGCCGCTCTTTCACGACTGCGGAAACCATCTGAGATTCAACGGATTCTGCAAGACCTTAAGAGCGGCCGATTGGACATCTTGATCGGCACTCATAAAATGTTATCTAAGCAGGTGGTTTTTAAGAACTTAGGTCTGCTGATAATTGACGAAGAACACCGATTTGGCGTGCGCCAGAAAGAGCTTTTGAAAGACCTGAAACAGAACGTCGATTGTCTTACCCTGACAGCTACCCCCATTCCCCGCACTCTGCAGATGTCCTTGCTGGGGATCCGGGATTACTCCCTTTTACGCACCGCTCCCCGGGAAAGGCGTCCGGTCATTACCCAAGTGGCGGAATACAGTGATAAGCTGGTCCGTGAAGCAGTACTGCGTGAACTTGACCGCCAGGGTCAGATCTTTTTCATTCATAACCGCGTGGAAAGTATCGGTTTAATTTACGAGCGGCTGCGGTACCTGCTCCCGGATGTCCGCATGGCCCTAGCTCACGGACAAATGCCTCCCAGAGAATTGGAAAGGGTCATGTTAGGCTTCTTCAATCACGAATTCGATTTGCTCCTGTCCACTACTATCGTCGAATCCGGACTGGATGTACCCAACGCCAATACCTTAATCGTTAACTGGGCCGAAAACCTGGGACTTTCGCAACTGTATCAATTGCGCGGCCGGGTGGGGCGCTCCAACCGCACCGCCTGGGCTTTATTCCTGACGGCCCCCCACAACAAGCTCTCCCCCGATGCTCTGAAACGGCTCCACGCCTTGCAGCGTTTTGCCCACTACGGCGGAGGATACGAGCTGGCGTTGCAGGATCTCGAAATTAGAGGGGCCGGTAATTTGTTCGGTCCCGAGCAGAGTGGCCATATCGCTCGCGTAGGGTATCATCTTTATTCCAAGATCCTTAAGGAAGCGCTAGAAGAACTAAAGGGTCAGGAATCTAAGCCAACCCTACCCCCCGTAGAGCTGGAACACGATCTCTCAGTCTCTTTGCCCCGCGATTACGTGAGCGATCCCCAGGAACGCGTCAGTTTCTACCGCCGCCTGGCTCATGCTGAATCAAGGTCTGAGATCGAAGAGTTAAAAGAAGAACTGAGGGATCGCTTCGGTCGTTTGCCGGCCTTAGCCGAAGACTTGTTTGAATTGGCCACTGTTAAATTGTTGGCCAACCAGCTACAGCTCCGCAAGCTGATAATTAAGTCCAATCGCGCCCAGGGGGATTTTCACCCCCAAAGGGTGGAACAAGAAGGCCCGAAAATCATAAAAGGATTGTCCCTGGCGGCGCAGGCCTCCGGCCTGAAAATGGAGCTTATGAACAACCTAGTCTTGACTTTCATCCTCAGTTCACCGCCTACCCAGCCGCTTTTGAAACGGCTGAGAATATTCTTGGAAAACATACCGGCTTCGGTAAATTGAAACCTCAAATGTTGAAAGCTAAGCAGTTAAAAAATAAGGAGTTGTAACTATGTTCAAAGGCCTGAAAAATCTTTTCGTTGTTTTAGTATTGTTTTCTCTGGTAGGCCTGACGACCTGCTCGCGCTCCGAACTACCTCCAGACACGCTTGTGATCATTAACGGCGAAAAGATTCCCCTCTCAGCTTTCACCAGTAAATACCCCCGAGGGAGGTTAGCTAATAAAGACGATAATTACATCAAGGGCCGTCTAGATGCCTTTATTCGCCAGAAGTTGTTTACTCTGGCCGGTAAGGAATTGGGCTATGATAAGGACCCCGATGTGCAGGCTAAAATCGAAAAGCTTCAGCGAAAACATATGCTGCAGTATGTATATCAACGTGCTATTCTAGACCGCATCCTGAATGACCGCTACTTGCGGGACCTTTATGATAAAAGCAAATATGAAATCAAAGCTCGCCACATTCTTATCGGCTTCAAAGGCGCTCGGCAATCACGGGCAACCAGGAGCAAAAGCGAAGCTTTAGCCTTGATGGCCCGTATCCAGCAGAAACTCAAAGCCGGCACCCCCTTTGAAGAGCTGGCTGAAGAATATTCTGAAGATCCCTCCAGTAAGAAAAACGGCGGAGACCTGGGTTGGTTTACCTGGGGTCGGATGGTGGATCCCTTCCAGGAAGTGGCTTTCAAGCTGGACATTGGAGAAGTTTCTGATGTGGTCGAAACGCCTTACGGACTGCACCTGATAAAACTGGAAGGTCGTCGTGAGCGTTCCATGGGCACCTTCGAAGAAGAAAAGGAAAATTTGAAGCGCCAGGGGCGGCGAATAATGGCCCCGGTGTTAAGAGATACGGCCAATTACTTCCTGGATAGCCTGAAAAAAGCTGCCCATTTTGAAATCATCAACAAGAACTTCAACGAGTTGCTGAATGTAATCCGCGGTTCACGCTATAAGACTCGTAAGCTGGATGAGATGTTCAAGAAGCTGAAGTTTAACAAACCTTTCTTCCGCTTGAACGGTAAAGAGCTTGGGGCTCAATGGATCATCAAACAATTAAAACCTGTCGAATTTCCACAAAAACCACTGTTTCAGAGTGAAAATCAGTTTAAAACCGTTCTGGATAACCTGGTGACCCAACAGCTCATTGTTGATTACGGTTTTGCCCATGGTTACGATAAAGAACCTGACTTTCGCTCTAAAATTGACAAGTACAGTGACCGTTACATCAAGGATGCTTTTGTGAAAAAAGAAATCAGCTCCAAGATTCGTCTATCAGATGCTGAAGTTGAAAACTACTACCAACAGCACAAAAATGATAAGTATTTGGACAGGGAAAAAGTTCAGGTTCAAGAAATCTTCGTAAAAGACGAAAAGCTGGCTCGGGAGCTGCGTAAACGTATCGATGCTGGTGAGAATTTTGGTCTCTTGGCCGAGAAATATACTGAGCGGCCGGCCGGCAAGGGCACCAAAGGCGAGCTACCCGCTTTTGCCCGAGGACGCTACGGGCGCATGGGACAAGAAGCCTTCAAGCTGAAACCGGGGGAAGTCGCTGGTCCCATCAAACTGGGCAATGGTTGGTCAATCATAAAGCTAGAAAAGCATATCAAACCGGGTCCAAAGCCGTTGGCCAAAGTAAAAGGTCAGGTTCAAAGCGATTTGAAAAAAGAAATTCAGAAGAAGAAAGCTGACGAATGGGATGCCAAACTGCGGCGTAAATATGGTGTAAAGGTCAATTATCAGGCCGTTCTAGATTATTTCCATCAGAAACCAAAAGAAAAGAAAAGCGCTTGATGGCGTTGCGTCAGCACAAGTCAACCCTTTTGTATCCAATCCTTTCGGTGCTCGCCTTTACGACGCTGGTGGTCTCCGGTTGCAGCCGGGAAAAAAGCACCGCACCCTTCGTGATTCAGTGCAACAAAGATCGCTTGACTCTCCAAGAACTGGAATGGATGGCTCCTGGATTTTCAACTTTGGACAGCCTACAGCGGAATCGTCTCTGGGAAAATTGGATTTCCGAAACCCTGCTGGCCCAGGAAGCGCGCAATAAGCTCTATGACAAAGATCCTTATTTGAAACAACGGGTAAAAGATTTCGAGCGCCGCTTACTGGCCGATTGGACCTTACAACAACACTTGAAACAGGCTGATGTAATTACCGAGGAAGAGATCCGGGAATACTACCGGAAACACATCGATTCCTTCCGCCGTGCCGAAACTGAAGTGGATCTGCTGCACGTTATAGTGCCTACCCGCCGGGAAGCCCTCCGTCTGTTGCGAATCCTGAAGAGCGGTAATCCCAAGCAGCGCCAGCAGTCGTTGGAAATTTATCCCACCGAGGCCGGAATTTACTCGCTCAGTCAAGTAATGGAACGGGCTCGGTACAAAATCCAGAAGAGCAATCAACCCGGTTTTTATGGACCCTTTCGAGACAACCGGGGATACCATCTAATCCAGGTTTTCAACATACTGCCGGCTGATTCAGCTTTGCCCCTGGAGGCCGTCCATGAGGAAATCGCTCAACGCATAGCTATTCTAAAGAAGAACCAACTGAAACAAGCTTTATTGGACAGCTTACGGCAGAAAGCAACCATTATCATCAACCCTGATTACTTATGAGTAAAAAACTTTTAATTACTACCCTTTTGGTTTTACAGGCGTTTGCCAATCCTCTAGCAGCTCAAGAATTATTGGAAGCTGTGGCAGCCATTGTGGGCGATAAGGCCATTCTACTCTCGGAAGTGAATCAACTAGCGCAACTTATGGCTACCCAGGAACGCCAGGATCTCGCTGAAAACTCAGCAGCTTTGCCGCGGTATCAGCAAAAGGCCCTGGAAGAACTCATTGATCAGCAGATCATTCTGGCCTACGCTAAGCAGGAAACGCTGGAAGTAGAGGATCGACAAGTCCGACAGCGACTGGAAGAAGTATTGCGTAACCTGGAACAGCAGTATGGTTCCTTGAAAAACGCCACCACTTTATTCGGTGTGTCAGAACGCAAGCTCAAGGAATTTTACCGGCAGCAAATCCACGATAACCTGGTGATTGAGAAAGTTAAACAAGAATTGTTCAGCAAGTTGAAAGTAAGTCGTCGGGAAGTCGAGGAATTTTTCCAAACATATCGGGACAGTTTTCCCCCCACCCCACCCCAGGTGGATTTTTCCGTACTGAGTCTGACGGTGAAACCGCGAAAGGCAAGGGAATTAGCCGTAAGGGATTCGTTGCTTGAGCTTAAAAAGAATATTGAAAACGGCCTCATAAGTTTTGCCCAGGCCGCCCGACTCTATTCCCAGGACCGCGGTTCTGCTCAGGCCGGTGGACTCTTAGGTTTTGTGGGTAAGGGTGTATTGGTTAAACCCTTTGAGAAAGCCGCCTTTTCACTCCCCTTAAACACCATCAGCGAACCGGTACGCACTCAATACGGTTGGCACTTGATTTATGTTACCGGACGTCAGGGAGACAAAGTCCAAGTACACCATATACTCCGCAAAGTCGTGCCCGATTCGGTGGATTACAATCTCACTCGCGAAAGACTGCTGGCGATCCGGGACTCCATAGAATCGGGATTAATGAACTTTGTTACCGCGGTTAAAAAGTACAGCTCAGACGAAAATCTGCGCTTTCAAGGAGGCCGGGTAGGCTTAATGGCTGAGAACTCTCTGCCTCTTAAAATCCGGCAAACTTTGGATTCATTACCCCTGGAAGTGCTTTCAGATCCAGTCCAGACTGGTAACCAATTCCATCTGCTCCTGGTACACCGCCGGGTAGCCGGAGGTAGTCTATCTCTGGAAAAGGATTGGGCTACTATTGAAAACGCGGCCCTACAGAAAAAAAGACAAGATCGCTTCCGCAAATGGATCGAATCCCAGAAGAAACGCTTCTACATCCACATTACTGAAGGTATTTTTTCCCAATAAAATCAATCGCTTATTGCTGTCTTTTCGCTTCTAATCCACAAATCGACAAGTGTTCCTCGCTATTCATGTTGATCATATATGCTTTAAAGAAGACTTCAGAATAAGCCCATAATTATCCACATTGATGGAAAGTTTCTCCCCCCATTATCAACAGAACACAAATAGTCCTATTTGAACTTTTTCTTAGCTTGTTCATGAGCTTTTCAGCTCTGTTGAAAGTTTATCAACATTTCTCCTTTCCCTACTACTATTACAGTCTTCTTTTTAAATAGCTAATTGTTGTTTAGTTGATTAGCATCTTGCTAGGGACTATTTGGTAAATACAATGGATTTCCTTACTTTATCGGGCTAATGATGAAAACTCAAAAGTTCAATAAAAATGGAGACTTACCATGCGTTTCTCGATGATTGCCGCAGATTTAGCCCAGTATATTCAGCGGATGGCTAAAGTAACTCCGGCCAGAACGACTTATCCCATTTTGAACACAGTTCTTTTTCGATTAGAAGGCAACCAATTGAGCCTGAGAGCTACCGATACCGAAGTTGATTATGTACTCAAGTTGTTAGTAGAAGGTGAAGAAGATGGAGAAATTTGTGTACCTTTACGTTTATTAATGGAGATAACCCAGGTTTTAGGGGATGTCCCCCTGGTTTTTGATGAACAAGAACAACGTCTTACTCTGAAAACCTCAGCGGGTACCTACCGCATTTTTGGTAGGGATCCCTCTGAGTTTCCTGAAGCTCCTCCTGTGGAGCAGGATCTTAAAATCAAGCTACCTTTTGACCGGCTTACCAAAATCATCAAGAAAACGCGCTCCTTTGTAAGTCAGAATGAAATGAAACCGGCTCTACTGGGAGTTTTGCTGGAATTCCAGGGCAATACACTCCAAGCAGTGGCAACCGACGGACACAGGCTGGTGAAATACACCCAGCAAGACATCCTTGAAACAGCGCTGGACCGCAAATTAATCGTCACCCCCAAATTCCTGGATCTCTTGACTACTCTAGCTGATAAAGAGAATCAAGAAGTTGAACTTACCATCGGCCAGGATCACATCCGAGCCGAAATACCGGAGCACAGCATCACCGCTCGTTTGATCAATGAAACCTACCCTGACTATGAGAATGTGATTCCCCAGGCCAACGATAAAGTATTCTTAATTGAAAAAGAGGCTTTGATGCAGACAGTGCGACGGGTTTCAGTTTTCGCGAGTAAGGCCACTCACCAGATTGCCGTCGAACTGAAGGCCGGTTTATTGACCGTAAGTACCGAAGATCCAGAAGTGAATAGCTCCGCCAAGGAAGATTTGCTCATCGATTATAGCGGTCCCGAGCTTAAGCTGGGGTACAACGCCATGTATTTGCGTGACGTGTTGAATAACATTGACAGCGAAAAGGTTATTTTCCGGTTGGGGTCCGATGTGGGGCCTGGTATTATTGAACCGGAAGAAAAGGGTGAAAAAGAAGATCTACTCATGTTGCTAATGCCAATTCGGATTCGCCAATAGATTTTGTCGAGAACCAGTTTTCAGCTTACCACAAATTCAGCCAACGAAAACCTTTCGGCGGGATTTTCTCAGAGGCAGTGTCCCCTATGCCTGAAAGGTGCCTGGTGAGCATTTAAGACCTATGTACGTCGAGCAGCTACAACTAAGAGATTTCAGACGTTATGCCGAGGCTACCTTTCACTTTGGACCCAATGCTAATGTCATATTGGGTGCCAACGGGGCGGGCAAAACCACTATTCTGGAAGCTATTCATTTACTTGCCCTGGGGCATTCGTTTAAAACACGGAAAGATCAGGAGTTGATTCGCTGGGGAGCGGATAGGGCTCTTGTTAAGGGTAACTTTGGAGACCTGGAGCAGGAGAATGCGACAACCGTTCAGGTCTCTTTCAACACAGCCAGAGCGAGGAAGATTTTGCTGGATGGGACACAATTGGGTGGACCGGTGGATCTGGTGGGACGTATTCCGGTGGTAGCCCTGTCGCCGGCTGATTCCCAGCTTACGGGTGGGCCGCCAGAGGAGCGCCGACGTTTTTTTAACAAGCTGTTTGCCCAAGTGGACTTGACTTACTTAAAGGCCTTAGGTCGTTATCGCCGCTTGCTCAGGCAACGCAATGCCTTTCTGGCTGAAGGTCGAGATCGGGGAAAAGTTGATGAGAATGTGGCCCTCTCCCTGGAGAAAGCCTTGGCGAAAGTAGCCGCTTTAATCCAGCTATCCCGTAAATCCTATTTTTCGCAGTTCAAGGGGATTGTAGAGGAAATTTTCAGCGATTTGGATCCGGAAAAGAGCCTTGAAGTGGGCTATAAACCTTCCTGTAAAACTGACTTTGAAGAACTCGAGGAAGGTGCCGCAGCTTTTCAGGATCAATGGGCCAGATTGCGAAACAACGAACTAAGGTTGGGTACGACCCTCGTTGGCCCCCATCGGGACCGTTTTGAATTACTACTTAACGGACAGGACTTGAGAACATATGCTTCCCAGGGGGAACATAAGCTGACCCAGATTGCTTTGCGCTTGGCTGAGGGGCGTTTTCTACAAGCATACAAAGGTCGGGAAATCATCTACCTTTTGGATGATCTGTTTGCCACTCTTGATGTACGCCACAGTATGCAACTTTTGGAACGGCTGGAGAATCCCCGACAAATATTCATCACCTCAACTGATCTGGCTGATTTACGACATCATGGTTTGGTTCCTGAACAGAATTCCAGCTTTAACATCATAAAACTTAACTATGATCAAACGGTTGAAAATGCAGCCCCTGTCGCAAATTCTTAAAGAGTTGCTACGCCATTATGAGCTGGAAGAACCGCTGGAGCGGTGCCGAAGCCTGGTGGTTTGGCCGGAAGCAGTGGGTGAACGTATCGCCAAGGTTACCAAGCCGTTGAGCATTCAAAACGGGGTAATGCTAGTTAAGGTCAAGTCTGCCGTGTGGAGGGCGGAACTCACTTTCATGAAGCAGCAAATAATAGACAAGGTGAATGAAGCAGTAGGTAAACCAGTAGTAAAGGATATCAGGTTTAGATGAATCCCAAAGACGCCGCGGTTAAGAACTATACCGCAGAAAAAATAACAGTTCTCAAGGGTCTGGAAGCCGTTCGCAAGCGGCCCGCCATGTACATCGGTGATGTGGGCAAGCGCGGTTTGCACCATCTGGTGTTCGAAGTGGTCGATAACAGTGTGGACGAAGCGCTAGCTGGCTATTGTAATGAAATTCAGGTCACCATTGGGCGGGACAATATCATTTCCGTACAGGATAATGGCCGAGGTATTCCCGTCGATATGCACCATGAAGAAAAACGCCCCGCTGTAGAAGTGGTTATGACCGTGCTCCACGCCGGAGGCAAATTCGACAAAGGCAGCTATAAAGTATCGGGCGGTCTCCATGGCGTCGGTGTATCAGTAGTGAATGCCCTCTCTGAATGGCTGAAAGTGGAAGTTTACCGTAACGGACATGTCTATCGGCAGGAATACCATCGCGGACATCCCAAGAGCAAGTTGCAAGTGGTGGGTAAGACCAAAAAACGCGGTACGCTGGTGGTTTTCAAGCCCGATGCGGAGATTTTCAAGGTCGCTGAATTCGACTGGAGCATTCTGGCCGAGAGAATGCGTGAGCTGGCCTTTCTCACGAACGGACTATCCATTTTGCTCCGGGATGAGCGAAATGAGACGCCCCGCGAAGAAAAATATTACTATCGTGGCGGCTTGAAGGAATTCGTTAAGTACCTGAACGAGGGCAAGCACCCATTACATTCGAAAATAATCACTTTCTCCGGTGAAAAAGAGGGCGTGCCCATCGAAGCGGCCATGCAATACACCGATGGCTACCAGGAAACGATCCTCACCTATGTCAACAACATCTGTACCATCGAAGGGGGTAGCCACCTCTCCGGTTTTCGCACGGCGCTGACTAGGACACTGAACACCTATGCCCAGAAGAACAACCTGTTCAAAAAGAACTTCACCTCCCTTTCAGGCGATGATGTGCGTGAAGGTCTGACGGCAGTACTGTCAGTGAAAATTTCTGAGCCCCAGTTCGAGGGACAGACCAAAACCAAACTGGGCAACAGTGAAATAAAGGGGATTGTGGACTCTTTCGTCAGTGAACAACTGGCTGAATTTCTGGAGCAGAACCCCTCGGTCGGAAGGCGGGTAATTGAAAAATCATTGTTGGCAGCTCAAGCACGCGAGGCTGCCCGTAAGGCCCGTGAACTTACTCGCCGGAAAAGTGCCCTGGACAGCGGAGATCTTCCGGGCAAGTTGGCCGATTGTTCCATTAAAGATCCGGCTCAGTGCGAGCTGTTCCTGGTTGAGGGCGACTCCGCCGGGGGTTCCGCCAAGCAGGGACGGGATCGGCGTTTCCAAGCCATTTTGCCCCTCAGAGGTAAAATCATAAATACGGAAAAAGCCCGGATCGACAAAGTTCTGAACAATAACGAGATCCGCATGATCATCACGGCCCTGGGAACAGGGTTCAAAGAAGACTTCGATATCTCCAAGCTGCGTTACCATAAGATCATCATCATGACCGATGCCGACGTGGACGGCAGTCATATTCGCACGCTGCTGTTGACTTTTTTCTACCGCTATCTGCCGGAATTGATCTACAACAAGCATATCTATATTGCTTTACCCCCGCTGTACCGCATCTCGTTAGGTAACCAGGAGCGTTATTGTTATGATGAAGCTGAAAGGGAACGCATCATCAAACAACTGTCCCGCAATGGCGATACATCCAAAATCAGAGTGCAGCGTTACAAAGGTCTGGGTGAAATGAATCCCCAGCAGCTCTGGTCCACCACCATGGACCCTGAAACGCGCTCCTTGTTGCAGATCACCCTGGAGGATGCCGCCGCTGCCGACCGCATTTTCTCTACCTTAATGGGTGATCTGGTGGAACCCCGGCGGGCTTTCATTCAAGCCCATGCCAAGCAAGTCACTAATCTTGACATCTGATAGCTGTAGGTATTTAGAGAAAGGGTAAGCGTTGGAAATTCAACGTCAGAATATCATTCCTGCCAGTCTCGAAGAAGAGATGAAAAAGTCCTACATGGACTATTCCATGTCGGTGATCGTTGCTCGCGCCCTACCCGATGTCCGCGATGGCTTAAAACCGGTTCACCGACGCATCCTGTACGGCATGCGGGAGCTGGGCCTCCATTACAATCGTCCCTATCGTAAATGCGCCCGTATCGTTGGTGAGGTCCTGGGTAAATTCCATCCCCACGGAGACGCAGCGGTTTACGACACCCTGGTACGGATGGCCCAGGATTTCTCTTTGCGCTATCCCCTGGTGGACGGCCAGGGCAATTTCGGTTCCGTTGACGGCGACGCCCCTGCCGCCATGCGGTACACCGAAGCTCGCATGGCCCGCATCGCTGAGGAAATGCTGCGGGATTTAGAGAAAGAGACTGTGCCCTTTGCTCCTAACTTCGACGACAGTCTGCAAGAGCCGACAGTTTTACCTGCCGCCATACCAAATCTTCTAATCAACGGTTCCAGCGGAATAGCAGTGGGGATGGCGACCAACATTCCGCCCCATAACCTGGGTGAAGTAGTTGAGGCCATCATTGCCCAGATAGACAATCCCCAAATATCCATTCCCGAACTGATGCAGTATATCAAGGGACCCGATTTCCCCACGGGGGCCATCATTTACGGTGCCGATGGTATTCGCGAGGCTTATGAAACGGGACGCGGCAAAGTCACCATGCGCGGCAGAGCCGTGGTGGAGGAACAAAAAGGCGGTCGCTACAGCCTGGTAATCACCGAGTTGCCTTTCCAGGTGAACAAAGCGGCTCTCATCGAAAAGATCGCCGCTCTGGTTCACAACAAGAAGATTCAGGGCATCAGTGATCTTCGCGATGAATCCGATAAGGATGGTTTACGGATCGTGGTGGAATTGCGGAAAGACGCCGTTCCCCAGGTAGTTCTCAACCAGCTTTATAAACACAGTCAGCTCCAAGAAACTTTCGGCATCATCATGTTAGCTCTGGTGGACGGAATGCCCCAGGTGCTGAATCTGAAGCAGTTAATACAAGCTTTCATCGATTTCCGCCATGATATTGTAGTTCGTCGGACAGAGTACGATTTAAGACAGGCCGAGAAAAAGGCTCACATCCTGGAGGGTTTGAAGAAAGCCCTGGACCACCTGGATGAGGTCATCGCCACTATACGCGCCTCGAAGAATCCCGCCGAAGCCAAAGTCAACTTAATAAAGAAATTCGATTTTACAGAGGTTCAGGCTCAGGCGATTCTGGAGATGCGTTTACACCGGCTTACCGGTCTTGAACGACGCAAGATTGCGGAAGATTACAAGGAGACCCTGAAAAACATCGCGCGTTTCAAAGAAATCTTGGCTAACCGCGGCCTGCGCATGCAGATCATCAAGGATGAACTACTGGAGCTGAAAGAGCGCTATGGTGATGAGCGGCGAACGGAAATTGTCCCCCGGGGGCGGGAATTCACCATTGAGGATATGATCGCCGAAGAAGAGATGGTCATCACCATAACCCACAAGGGATTCATTAAGCGCTTTCCCGTCAGTGGCTACCGGCGGCAGGCTCGTGGGGGCCGAGGCTCAACGGGAGCCATGGCCAAAGATGACGACTTTATCGAACACCTCTTCATCGCCTCTACCCATGACTTTCTGCTGTTCTTCACCAATCGTGGCAAATGCTATTGGATAAAGGTCCATGAGTTACCCCAGGCCGGCAAAGCCACCAGGGGTCGGGCCATTGTGAATCTCCTGCAGGTGGAGCAGGGCGAAAAAATCACGGCCCACATCGCGGTGCGGGAATTCAAGCCCGGCAATTACATCACCATGGTTACGGCCCAGGGACTGATCAAGAAAACCGAGCTGGAAAAATACAGCCGACCCATACGGGGAGGTATTTACGCCATTGAACTGAGGGAAGGGGATGAGCTGATCTACGCTCAGTTGACCAGTGGCGACAATGATATTCTGCTGGGAACGCGCAAGGGTAATGCCATCCGCTTCCACGAGTCCCAAGTCCGGCCCATGGGGCGGCGTACCATGGGTGTGCGCGGCATTAAACTCAACGGATCCGATGACCGGGTGGTGGGAATGGTTGTGGTGCGCCGGGAAGGAACGGTCCTGGCGGTATCAGAAAGAGGCTATGGCAAACGCACCGCCATCGCCAATTACAGAGTCCAGAATCGGGGCGGACAGGGAGTTATCACCCTGAAATCCACCCCCAAAGTCGGTCCCATGGTAGCCTTGCTGGAGGTGGTTGACAACGATGACCTGATGATCATCACCGAGAAAGGGGTGCTGATCCGCTTACCGGTAAAACAGGTGCGGGTGATCGGGCGCAACACCCAGGGAGTGCGCTTGATCCGGCTGGACCAAGGAGACAGCATAGCGGCTGTTACCCGGGTTAGAGAAGAGAACAACCGGGAAGACTCCTCCCCGGAAGAAGTGGAGCCAGACCACGCAGACTAAATTTTTCTCCTCCGCTTCAGATCCTGACTTGGGATCAGCAGTCGACATGGATCAGGTTTTAATAGCGCGTATTGCCGATAATCTGAAACGTGTTGAAGAGCGTGTTCAGCAAGCAGCGGCCCGCGCGGGAAGGACGGCGGGGGATGTGACCATCATCGGCGTTACCAAGAGAAAACCTCCGGAGGTGATGCGTGCCGCTTATCAGGCTGGGATCAGGCATTTCGGCGAGAATCAGATGCAGGAGGCCCTGAAGAAATTTCCCCAGGTGGATCTCGAATCCATAACGAGGCACTTTATTGGTCACTTACAACGCAACAAGGCCAAATATCTGCCCCGGTGGTTTGACGTGTTGCATAGTTTGGATTCTAAAGAATTAGCCAACAAGCTACAGCGTGTTTATGCCGCTGAGGGCCGGCGCTTGCCCGTTTTGATTCAGGTAAATATTTCTGGTCAGACCTCCCATTATGGAGTTGAACCCGCCGCCGTTAGTGATTTTGTCGGTTATTGTCTTGAACAATCGGCCCTGGAAGTTGTGGGGCTGATGGGAATCGGGCCCCACGTCGATGAACATGATCGCATTCGGGTGGCCTTCCGGGAACTCTTTCGGCTAGGGGAAGAGCTGAAGCGAGCCTATGGCTCTCGGCTTCCACAATTGTGGCTTTCCATGGGAATGAGTGGGGATTTCGAGATTGCCATTGAAGAAGGGGCAACCCATATTCGACTCGGCCAAGTTTTATTTGGCCCCCGCAAGGAGGATTAGCGATGGCCAGCATTACCCCCCTAGATATTCGCCGGAAAGAGTTCAACCAATCGCCGCTAGGCTACAACCGGGAGCAGGTCAATTCCTTTCTGGAAGCGGTAGCGGCTGAGATGGAAGCCTTAATTCATTCCCAACAGGAACTAGAACAGAAAGTTTCCCTGTTGGAGGAAAAGCTCAAGGCCTACCGGCGGGTAGAGCAATCTATGAATGAAGCTCTGGTCCTGGCAAAAGATACTGCCAAGCGGGAGTTGAGCGCTGCCAAACAGGAAGCGGAAGCTATCGTCCAGAAGGCCCTCAGCGAGAAAGAAGCACTGCTTTTTACGGCTAAGAAAGAATTGGCCGAGCTACGTAGCGAAGCCGCTCTGCTAAGGGGTGAACGAGATCGCGTCCTGCTTGAACTGCGGCGCGTTTTACAATTTCACCTGGAATCCCTGGAGCGGGCTTTTCCCGAGACGCGACCTAAAGAACCGACAATCGATTTTCAAGAACCGGACAAAACGTTGGAAGACTTTCAGCGCGAAGAGGGGGCTCGGAAAACTCGGGAAGAAGAGCCGGCAGAACCACCGGAGGATGAGAGTGGTAATTCTGTGTGATCCCATGTTCTTCTCCGATCTGGTGGGTTGGCTACCGGGCGAATCCGTATATGCCTTTCGTGAGGATGAGGAGCCCCAGACCTTTCTAGCGGACCGTTTTGAGGGCCCTTTCGTTTGTTTGTTCAATCCAAAAATCCATTTGAAAGAAAATGTTCCGGTGAAAGACCATATCAACCTGACCGGTGATAATCCTCTCCGCAAGCAATGGGGTGACCCTAAAATTCCCCGCTTTCCAGATATGAGCAGGATTTACCAGGGTGACGGCGAGGGCCGCATTATTGTTTTCGGTGACCATCCGGCCCTCAACGATTTCCCGGAAGAGACCATCCCTGTTCGTCATGGATTGGGGGAGGTGCTCTATCTGGCAGCCAGAGGAAAAACTATCTACGGTTGGGTGGTTGGGGATTTACCTGAAATGTACCAGGAGGTAGTATCTTTCAGGGAAGAGAAGTTAAGCGAGTAATTATTGGATAGGTAAGGAGCATGCGATGCAACGAAACAGTGTAAATAAAGTTATTTTGGTAGGAAGAGTTGGACGGGACCCTGAATCCCGGGAAGCACCTTCCGGAGTCAAAATAGTCAATTTTTCTCTGGCAACGGACAATGTACGCCGGACCCCCAGCGGGGAGCGCGTTTCCGAAACGGAATGGCATCGCATTTTAACCTTCGGCAAACTGGCGGAGTATGTGGCCGGCTATGTGCGGTCCGGCGATTTGATATATACCGAGGGCAGACTACAAACCCGCAGTTGGGAAGATTCCAACGGCAAACGTCACTGGCGGACTGAAATCATTGCCAGTAACATAACCACCTTGCAGCGCCGTACCCGTGAGAGCGAACCGGCACCTGCGTCGCCGGCAGAAGAAACCCCTCCAGAGACGGATTTCCCGGCTGAGGACGATAGTGACCTTCCATTCTGATCTAATCGGCCTTTAGAAGCGTGAATTAGGGCCACTTGCGGCGGCATTCACCCTTATCTGACCCCCGGTTTTTCCCCAGATACTGTGGTTTGCCAGAGTTTCACCTCAATATGTAGTATCACTTAAACCACTTTCTTAAGTATTCGCTCTAACCCCCTAAAAAATAGCGGATAAGTCTTGACAAGGCTTTAGGGGGGCTCTATATTCGAGTAACAAGCGGTGCAGGACAGACATGCCGCCTTATATAAGAAACTCGCCAGGAAAGTAGGTTGCCGTATGATTCGGTACAGAGATTGGGCTTTAATTTTTTCCCTGTTGTTGGTCTTGAGCGGGTGTGCCTGGTTTGGTAGTAAGAGCAAAACCCCCGAAAAGACCACTAAAGAGAAAACATCTTCAGTCAACACTACGACCACTACCGAGAATACTGCTGCGAAGGAAACCGCTTTTCCTTACGGATTGGAGGAGAGCGAAAAAAGCCTTATCGATTCCCTTAGGCCTTCCGGACAGTTGAGCGCCGAGGGCAAAAGTTTTGTGCTGGAGGAACTGAACTACGAAGTCAAGCGCCTGGCCGCGGAGCTCAAGCATGCCCAGCAACAGATTCAAGACATGCAGAGCAAGAGTCAGCTTTGGCTCAATCCGCTCAGTATATACAGCAAGGAAATCCACCTGCAGAACGGTACCAAGATCTATGGCGACATAGTGGACCAGGATGAAAATGTGCTGCAGGTTAAGACCCTTATCGGCGTGCTGGCCATCAATCGCGAACAGGTGGTAAGGGTAATAGACAACATTCCCACAACTCCGGCTCCCCAATTGCAGCCCAAGGCGGCCGGTACGACAACGTCGCAAACGGTGATTCAACCCACTAATCTTGGAGCCACCACCCAAGCTCGTCAGGCACCGGTTTCCGCAGCGGCGCCCACCACCGCCCCAGCAGCTAACTGCGTATTGTCCGGTCCCATTCAGGAACGGATGGATCGCAGCAACAATCGGATTCTATACGGGGTGGTGAAGAATATCGGCTCTCGTCGGGCCGATTTCGTCAAAGTTAATTTCGTTTTCCGGATGAACTGGAATGGCGACACCCGGGAGTTGACGGCATTCGTCAAGGGATCACACCAGGTGTTCAAAACGGGAGTTTCCACCGATACTTCCCTACTGCCGGGCGCTTCCGGGGAATTCGAGCTTTACGTGCCCCGTTCTTTCGGGCATTACATAGGCTATTCCTACTCCATAAGCTGGGAGCAGTATGATTAAATCTTCGAGCATCCTGGGGCTGACGCTGATTTCATTGCTGGCCGCATGTGTGGCGCACACTCCACAACCTCCGGCGCCGAAGAAGGCCCAGGCACCATCCAAGGTAGAAAGCAATCAACAGGCCCTGACGGCTCTGCAGCGGGATATCATTACTTTGCGCCGGCAACTGAAGCGGATGCAAGGTGAAATCGCCGGTTATGATAGTTTGCTG
Organism: uncultured Lentisphaeria bacterium; assembly: GCA_964469505.1. Lineage (GTDB taxonomy): Bacteria > Fidelibacterota > UBA8477 > UBA8477 > JABMPR01 > CAYXZO01. The sequence continues at coordinate 35,132 of CAYXZO010000008.1, forward strand.
AGTCAAAAAACAGGTGCGAGCGAAAATAGAGAATCCAGGGTAGATACCATTATAGTAGGACCGGCCGCCCGGCAGGCTGATATCATAGAACTCAAAGGACGGATGTACGTTCTAGCCCGTGAAGTGGAAAATCTAAAGAAAACCGTGGCGGAATTGACCCGTGCCCGGGATTCGCTGCAGCAATTAGTTGTCCAGGAAACAAAGATGGCTGAAAAACCGGCTCCCAAGACGTTACCAATGCCGGCTCTTCCCCAGGACACCAGTCTGGTGATTCCAAAGTCAACTCCGTCCCCTAAAGCTGCCGCAGCGCCTCCCTCTCTACGACAAGTTCTATCAGAGGCAGAAATCCAGCGGCGTTACCAGGAAGCCCGCGATTTGTACCGCCGGCATGCATATAAGGAGGCTATCGAGGCTTTTCGGGCCATAATTGAGGCCGATTCCAGCAGCTCCTTGGCTGATAATAGCCAGTACTGGATTGGGGAATGTTATTATTCCATGGAGCATTATCCGGATGCTATCAAAGCTTTTCGTGAGGTACCCAAGTTTCCCAAGAGCAACAAATCGGATCATGCCCTTTTTAAAATTGCCTTGAGCCAAAGCAAGTTGGGATACACGGACCAAGCTTTGGAAACAATGCGTGAGCTTTTAGCACGCTATCCTAATAGTGAGTTGGTCACTCAAGCCCAGGCTTATCTGAAAGCCCATGGACAGGCACCTTAAAAGAAGGCTCGTGGGAGGGTTAGTGTTCGCTGCCGCTACCATTGTCGCTGCCCAGGGAACGTCTCCAGTAGACGGGGACATTTTGTATGATATGGGGGTGGTAATTAAAAAAGGCCCGACCTCACGAGACAGTTTGCGGGCCAAAGCCGATGGTTCACTGGTGGATAGCCTGCAACAGCGGATAGCCAAGCTGGAAGAACAACTCGATTACTATCAAAAGGCCTTCGCTGCCGCCAAGGCCAAATTAAAACACAGCCAAGCCGTAATCGATTCTCTGTATCAGGCCCAGGAGGATCTTAAGCTCACCCTCAGGACAGACCTGGCAGCCCTCAGAAAGCAACTGGAAGGGCTCAAACAAAAACAGGCAATAAGGATTACCGAAGCTGAAAAATCCCGACCGGATTCGCTGAGTTTGAAAGCCGATAGCTTGCTGGCGGAATTGTTGCCTGCTCGATATCCAAAGATGTTACCAGAGGCGAAGAATGTTCTGCCCCTTTCTCCTGAGGAGGAACAAAGTCTGTATCGCCGGGCAGTGTCACGTTACAACCGGGGACATATCCATTCAGCGCTGGAGGATTTCAGGGTTCTCCGGTCCCGAGCGACCACCCCGCGCCTTAAGGCCTCCGCTCAGTATTGGATCGGTCGGGGTTATTTTGAGCAAGGTTATTATGATCTCGCGGTGGATGCTTTGGATGAAGTATTACGAATGCCCCAGGCCCACGAACGGGACGCCGCCATGATGTTGTTGGGAATGGCCCTGCATAACCTGGGCCGCGAGGCAGAAGCACAGCGAGTATATCGCACCTTGATCAGGATGTATCCGGACAGTGAATATGCCCCTTTTGCCCGCAGATTTGCCCGTCGATCCCAGGAAAGAGAGCCGTGAAATGTTAAAAAAGAATACGCTCGCTACAATTTTGTTGCCCTTGCTGATTGTCAGCGTAGGCCATGGCCAGAATGGTTGGCCTTATCCGTTGAGTTTCTCCCGACCGGGAGTGATGATGAACATTCCAACAGTCAGTTTGTACACCTATCCCTATCTCCTGCGCATAGGTGTAAGCGGCAACTATCTGGGTAACGATCCCTTAACTAACAAGCCTCAGACCAACTATGGACTTTATCTGGAAACCGATATTACGCGCAGTTTCCGCGTGGGCTTTTCCGCCATTCAGAATGGCCAGACCAGCGGTCCCCAGATATCCTTTCATGTGGTGGACCGGCTGTTGACCTACGGTGAAACGGCCGTTGGGCTGGGGGTTGAAGATATAACTTTTAATTTCGGCAGTACGCAACAGGGAACTTCGAGCAGCTTTCTTTCAAGGCAGGGCACCAACCTCTCCTATTTCCTGCTGTTGAGTCGAGAAAGTACGGTATCTGATAATCACCTCCGCACATACATTGGTATCGGAACCGGTCGCTTCAGCTCCAATTTCGGCAAAACCACTCAGGACACATTGACAAGTGATACCTTGACAGTACCCCTTGCCAATAGTGCCGGTATTTTTGTAGGGTTTTCTCTCACTACCGGTTTCATGGCTGACCAAGGCGGGGTTGAATTCCTGATGGAGTGGGATGGAACCGGAGTTAACGTAGGAGCCAGGATTCCTTTCTCACCCGAATACAAGCTGGCCATCGGAATTACCAATCTGCAGAACCTACCCAAGTTTGGTCAGGGGGATATACATCCGCCGGCAATCAGTCTGGCTCTGGATTACTACTTGCCCCGCTTGCAGAAAACCACTACCGGCGGAGCCCCGCTGGCACCGGTGGTGACCGAAGGCGGGATTCCCGTACAAACGGTCATCGATTCTTCCTGGCACAAGGCTCAAGAGCAGCAAATTATTCTGCTGCAGGATTCCCTGCGGATGAGTATGGCCCAGATCGAGAACCTCAACCGCATGATTGATCAGCTGGAGCAGCGGAACCGGGTGTTGCAGGATTCGGTAGCGGCCCTTCAATTCGCTCGCCACGTATCTGATACCCAAATCAATTTGGCCCTGAAACATCTGTCTCGTTCGCTGAGGCTGTTTTACAACGAAAAGTACGAACAAGCTCTGGCGGAAGTTAATCAGGCCCTGGAGCTCAACCCCAACCTAGCTTTGGCTTATGCCCGGCGGGGATCTATTTACTACAAAATGGGTGATCTGGAGCGAGCGACCATCAACTGGAACCTGGCTTTGCAAATAGATCCAGCGTATGATGAGGTGCGTAATATATTAAAAGCTCTTAACGAGAATCGGCTGCGTACCGCGGTCGCTGCGCAGCAAGAATAGAGGAAGAGTCTATGGATTTTGCAACGATTTTAGGTATTCTGCTGGGAACAGGATTGATTGGTACAGCCCTGGTGGGGGTTTCCGCTACCCTACCTCGCGGAGTCATGACCTTTGTGGATGCTCAATCCTTCATGATTGTTCTTGGGGGTACGCTAGCTGCCACAGCCATTGCTTTTCCCATGCGTCAGGTGCTCACCCTGATGCGCAATTTGCGAGCGGTATTCGCCGGTGAAAAGGTTCGTGATGCCGACATTCTGGAGGAAATTGTCAACCTCTCCGCCATAGCTCGTAAAGGAACAGCGGAATTGGAAAAAGCACTGAATACGATTACGAATCCCTTTTTGCAAGATGCTGTTCAAATGATTGTGGACGGCCTGAGTGAGGACGATATCCGGGAAATTCTTACTACCAGAGTGGCCAATCGTCAAATCCGGGAACAGGCCGAATCCAGCGTGTGGAAAACAATGGGGTCTCTGGCGCCGGCCTTTGGTATGGTGGGTACCCTGGTGGGACTGGTGGCTATGTTGTTTGCCATGGGGGCCGCCAATTCCGAGATGACCACTGGAGAAGATCCCGCTGCCAGGCTGGGACAAGCCATGGGCGTTGCTTTGATTACTACTTTCTACGGGGCTATTTTAGCGAATCTCTTCTTCAACCCCATCGCAGCCAAGCTGAAATCAAGGATTGAAAAGCGGAGTGTAACCCAGAATATGATCATCGATGGGGCCATCATGTTGAAAAACCGCAAACACCCCATCCTGGTTCGGGAATACCTCAACTCCTACCTACCACCGAAGGAATGGAAACGAGAAGAGTCCTAAATGAATAAACGTTTCCTACCCGCCCCGCTACATACTGCCGAAGATTCCTCCCAGGAGTGGCTGACCACGTACGGGGATATGATGACCCTGCTCATGACCTTTTTCGTGCTCTTGTTTTCCATGTCCACTCTGGATCCGGTCAAACTGCAGCGGTTCGGCGATTCTCTTGGACAACATGAAGGCTCCCGAGTCAGAACCAAACGAGTTTCCCTTTCCGAGATCAATCGTTCGGTGCGCAAACTGGTTAAAGAACAGGATCTTATGAGCCAGGTGGAAGTAACCATGACGGCGCGGGGAGTAACCTTGGGTATTGCCAGCGATTTGGCGTTTGAAATCGGCTCCGCCCAGCTTTCACCTAAGATTAAAAGATTTCTAATAAAGCTGGTCCCGACCATGAAGCAAGCGACTTACGCCATCGCAGTAGAGGGACATACGGATAATGTGCCGATTAAGTCTGATATCTATCCCTCTAACTGGGAGCTCTCGGCAGCCCGCGCCAGCGCGGTAATTCGCTACCTGATTTCCCAGGGGGTGGCTCCCAATAAGTTTAGGGCTATCGGTTTCGCCGATACCCGCCCCAAAGCCAGTAATGCCACCCCAGCCGGTCGGGCAAAAAATCGTCGGGTGGATATAACTTTCTTGACCATAGGCTGATGCGGGGAAGCATTTACTTCCTATAAAGGAGTGCGCCATGAAAATCATTCTTGATAAAAACCAAATTCTTAAGGGGCTGCCACCACTCCTGCTGTTGGGGCTACTTCTGGGGGCGGGCTGGGCCCAACCGCCGGCGCTGGAAGACGCACTATCCCAGAAAATTATGCTGGAAAATACCATCCGGCAGCGAGTGTCGGATGCCATTTTCAAGATCTTGAAAAACGACAATTTCATCGTCGATGTAAATGTTTCTTTGGCTAATGAACCCCAAACCCAATACACCACGGTATATGAGCCTCCGGTTAAACCCACGGTAGGGCCGGAAGCAAGAACCAGAACCAGAAAAGCGGGAGAAAAACCTACCGTTGCTGTAGTTGCTGGAGAAAAGGGGGAAACTACAGCGAAAGGTGCCGGGGAGGGAACTACCAGGCCGAAGCGTAAAGTCGTTAAAAAGCGCCGGATAAAAACCTATATCCCGGCTGATATTCCAGGATTTCCCGGTATTCAGAAGCCGGGATTCGAACTTTATGAAGAGGAAGTTCCCGCTGAGACTACCACGGCTGAGCTCCCTGTCTTCGAAGAGGGCCGGCGGATCGCACCCCCTGAAACTACCGCCATGGGTTCGACCATTGTAACTCCCGGCGAGGAAATTATCGAAGAGTCCCCCCTGGCCACCAAACCGTCGGCAGAAAAAGAATTGGTCACTTCGCCAGAAACATCGGTAGCTACAACACCTTGGTTAGCCCGTCATACCGTAGCCAGCACCCTGCCCCCGATTTTCAAGGTCAAAAAGGTACATATCAATATCGTCCTGGATGAAAAAGTCTCGCCCTCAATAGTAGAAAACGTGCGCGCGGTGGCCATGGTGGCGGCCCATTTCAATCAGGCCCGGGGTGACGTAATGAATATTATGACGGCCCCCTTTCAGAAAGCTCCCGGCGAAGAAGTTGACACCGAAGAAGTTTTGCTTAAATCCATAGCGGAGCGGATCGCAATTCTGGAAAAGCGACAGCGTAAGGCAGAAGAAGAACGCAAATTGCAGGAGCTGAAAGCCGAACAGCGCCGCCTGGAGTTGGAGCAGGAAGCCCGGCGGAAGCAGGAAGAGGAGCTACGGCGCCTGCGGGAAAAAGAAGAAGAAAGACTACGCCAGCGGGAAGAAGAACTGCGTAAGCTGCGTATGGCCGAGGAAGCCCGTTTGGCCCAAGAACAGCGAAGGTTTTTCCAGGAAAGGCAACGACAGGCGCGGGAGCGGCTACGCCAGGATTCCTTACGGCTGGCCTTACTTACCAAGCAACTACAGGATTTAAAGGCCCAACTGGCATCGGCTGACTTGGCTCAGGAACAGCGAGCGCGGATGGAACTGGAAAAACGTCAGCGCGAAGCCGAGAAGAGCACTTTAGAAGCCAGACAAGAAGCTCTCCGTCGGAAACTACAAGCCCTGGAAGAACAGAAGCTGGCCAGCGCCGCCGCCCCCCCGCCAGCCAATGACACCTTGTTGTACATTATCTTGGGGGCGGTTGTTCTATTCCTATTATTGGTTGCCCTAGGCTTTGCCTTATTCTCACGGGCTCGAGCTCCTCAGGCCATAACCGCTGCTGCGCCCGTGGTTACTCCCTCGGATGATCAAGTCAGACGAGCCGCCGAAGAGGCTGCTAGAGAGTCGGAAGAGCGCATTAAAAAGCTGTTGGAATCAGAAAAGGTGGCTTCTGCGGCAGCTCCCACCACACCTCCTCGATCTACCCCGGCTCCGGAAATCGTTCCCATGGGCGAAGAGGAAGTTCGGGCCGAAGTGGACGAAATAAAGAAGTCAGTGGTTTCCATGGCGGTAGGTCATCCCGAAACAGCTTCAGCTATTATCAGTGGCTGGCTGGAAGAAACTCCTAGTACTCCACCCTCCGCTGAGGAAAGTTCTGCCGCGGAAGAAGGAGAAGCCTGATGGCCGAAGTACAAGAATTAACCGGATTAGATAAAGCTGCAATCCTGTTCAATACTCTGGGACCGCGCTTGGCAGCTCAGTTGTTCACGCGGCTGAAGAAGAGCCAGCTCCTGAAAATCCAGCAGCATGCCAAAGAAGTCCGTAATCTCCCCTTCAACGTGAAGAAGCAGGTCCTGGAAGAGTTCTATTTCAATATGATGGCGGAAAAGATGACCGTCGAGAAAAAGCCGGGCAAAAAGCAGCCGTTTGATTTTCTGGAGGGACTCAACGAGTTGCAGCTGGCATATTTGATTCGAGGGGAACCACCGCGCTCCATCGCCATCATCCTGGCGCAGCTGCCCCGGGAAATGCAGACCAAACTGTTGAAGCGTTTGTCCGTGGAAGAGCGTACGGAAGTTTTGGTATATCTGGGACAGATACAGGATATACCGATGGAAGCGGTCCTAGCCTTTGCCACTGAGATGAAGGAAAAAGCCCAGCAGATTCCCAGTTACGCGGAATACGCCGAGGGTGGCCCGGAAGCGATTGCCGCCGTACTGGCGGAAATGGACAGCCGCGAGCAGAAACAATTCATGGATTATCTTAGTACGGAAAATCCCGAACTGGCCAAGGAAGTCCGGAAATACCACTTCACTTTTGAAAATGTACCCATGTTGCCGGACAACATAATCCGTGATGTTTTCAACAGCCTGGACCTGGATGAAGTAGCGTTGGCTTTGAAGGGCATGGACGAGGAATTCGTACAACGCGTTGTAGGCTCACTGCCGGCCAAAAAGCAGGCCATGTTCGAGCCAAAAGAAGGACCTGTGCCCAGGAAGCAAGTGGAGGCAGCCCGAAAAGCAGTAGTCGCTGAGCTACTTAAGATGGATGCCGATCCCAACGTAGATTTCAAACTAGCGGACTTTATGGAGGCCGATTTTATCGAGTAACCCCGCAAAGCTTTCGCTGTCCTGCACAGGCGAGATGGAGGGGAGCCACAGCCGCCCGGCTGCTGCGCTCCCCTCCGAGCATTTAAGAGTTGTCCGTTGAGATCGTTTTTAGGTGCCGTATAAGCGGTCGCCGGCATCTCCCAAACCGGGCAGAATGTATCCCCGGGAATTGAGTTGCTCGTCAACGGCACCGGTGTAAATAGTTACCAATGGAAAAGCTTCATGCACTTTCCGAATTCCTTCCGGAGCAGCGATGAAGCTCAGCACCACCGGCCGGGAAGCGCCCCGAGAAAGAAGAATCTCCAGAGCGGCTTTTATGCTACCGCCGGTGGCCAGCATGGGATCCAGCAAAAAAACCTGGGCTCCGTCAGCGAATCGCTCGGGCAGGTTTTGGTAATACCAGTGTGGTTCGAGGGTTTTTTCGTCCCGGTAGAGCCCCAAAAAGCCCACATGGGCGCCGGGAAACAGTTCTAAACAACTTTCCAACATACCCAGCCCAGCCCTCAGAATTGGACACAACCAGATCTCGCCAGCGAGCTGCAGACCAGTAGCTGGTTGTAGGGGGGTCTTCAAATGCACTTCTTGAGAAGGCAAGTCACGGGTTGCTTCCGTAAATAGCAAGGTCCCCAGTCTCTTGGCAGCGGCGCGGAAAAGATCCGGTGGGGTTTCAGCGTTCCGCAGGAGCGAAAGCGCAGCCTGGGCTAGCGGATGGTTCACGACTTGAACACGCTCAACGGTCATTTTTCTATCTCCTATACCACAATTCGAAGCCTAAGTTAAGAAAGACAGAATTCTATACCCGCTCTGTTTTAGCAAACATGATAGTGGGCTTGCCAGGAGAGACTTTTTGGTTTCTGGCTTTAGTAGTGGATGATAGCTTCCTTAAAGCCGAAAAGCACGACTGGTATGCTTGATTTTTAAGTCCCTTAAATGCGGGGCTTTAACTCTGATGGTAATGTTCCAGCTGGAATATCTCCCCGTGGGGAGCCAGTTGAACTGGAGGGTCCAGCAGTGCAAGTCGCGATTCAGGCTGAGGTTTTGGCTCACCAGGCGGTGGTTTAAAAGGTCAAACCGGGCGCTGTATCGGATTTTCCAGGAGCGGGTGGGATGTAGGTTTAACACCGTGTTGAGCCAGAAGGACTTATTGGGTTCGGCGAAGGGATTATTGTGGGTCAGATTGTAACCCAGAGAGAAAGAAGCCTGCCATAGTTCACCTCCCGTCAGATCTCCTGTGCGTAACCAGCTGCTCTCATTGAGGCCGAAATCTTCTCCCCGTGCCGTATCGACTGAAGCAGTATCGCTGAAAGCCGCCAGCTTCCACCCATGTCCGGAAAACTTGAAACCGAAGTTAATGGCTTGTCGACTGAGGCGGGGCCAGGTGAAACGATCAATTTTACGGCCAGTGCTGTCATGTTGGTAGAGGTCCACGGTGGATCGTAAATCCACTGACAGAAACTTGCCGAGATAAAATCGTATGGAGTTGGAGAGGTCGCTAGCCCGCAGTGAATCGGCGGCTGCGTTGTAATTGCCGCTTATGGACCAGGTCAGCAGCTTTCCTTTCTGTTCCTGCCCTCGGCGGATAAGCTTATAGTCGAATTCGTTGCCGATCCGGAAGTTGAAGGAGAGAACTTTGTTTGCCGGCGTTGCCCCCAGAGGGGTCCCCTTGAAAGGGTCGTAATTGATGGTTCCAGCCGTGTCTTGATATTGCTGAACATAACCCCATCGTGGTTCGGCAAAAGTAGGAGCGTAAGAAATGGTAAGAGAGGGAGTCACAATATGGCGGATAGCCTGCAAGGGCCCCAGGTGAAGGGGGAAGAGGCCGTACAGCTTGGTGCTCAAGCCAGCATTCAAGCTGAAAACGGTCCGCCCCAACCAGCCCCGTAGCATTTCGGTCTGCAATTTTCCCGTGGAGTCTCGCATTACGCGCCCCGAATCATCCGTTTTGGGCAGGGCATATTGGAAAATGAAACCGCCGTTGCCGGCTATGGAAGTATTGGCATTGATAATCCCCCACAAGTTAAAGCTCCCCGAAAGAGAAGCCGAGTGGGTCCAGACTTGATTCTTCTCAGTTGTTCTCACCCAGACCAAACTGTCAGAACTATCCCTCTGGCTGCGGTAGATGATTTTCACGGGGTTAGAGAAGGCGGAACGGTAGTTCCACCGCAAGCGATTATACCAGTGTTGGCGGGTGGAGGTAGCCGGAAAAAGGGCGCTGGATTGACGGGAAAAGGAAAGCTTGGGTATCAGAAGGACCGGTCCTTGTAGCTGGACACCCTCTTGCAAAGGGGGGGCCAATAGCCGTTCGCCAACCTGCAGGTCTTGATCGTACGAGGCATTGACCGCCAGACTGCTTTTAAGCTCTGGCCAGCGTTTGTTCAGATTGATGGCTGAACGTAGCCTTTTATTCAAGCGAGTATCCTGGTTGGAGTTGAAATCCTGCTCAAAGCGGGCATCGCCGTAGAGGCGTCCCGAAGCATTGACTTTAAGAGTGGGATCGATGGTTTGAGCATGCTGGAAAGCCAGGCTCCAGCGATATATCCGGTGCCCGTTTGACCAATCGGGAGTTAGGGCCCCCCGGATTGAGCCGGCCAGGCGATAGCGGCGTTTATAATTGATTATGGTACGGTATTGCAGAATGGGCGTACGCCGCAAGACCCCGGACGTATCGGTATATCGTTCTCCATCGTAAAAATCCACAATGAACTTAGCGGCGAGATAATCACTGGCGGCCCAGTAGTAGCCGAATCCCTTCAACGCCCTTCCGTGGCTGGCAACGTAATCGTATGAAGGGATTAAAAAACCCGAAGTCCGACCATGGCGCTGGGGCAGGACAGCGAAAGGAAGATAGAATAAGGGGACATCGGCAATGTACAGCCAGAGAGGCCTGGCAATCAACCATCGATCCTGGAGTAGTTTCATCTGGCGACTATAAAAATAGTAATGCGGGTCAGGTTCCAGATCGCAGGTGGTGTAATATCCTTCCTCGACCTGGTAGACCTCCGGCGTAATGCGGGCTAAAGTTTGACCGTAATAATGTCCTTCCTGATACTTGGTCTGTCCGGCTAAAACTTTGCCTCGCTCCGTTCTAAGGTCATACACCATCTCGTGTCCGCGGAAAGGTGCTTGGCCGGTTTGATTAAAAACTGGTTCGGTTTCAGCAGAATCCCCTAAGCTAGTAGCCTGGAGCAGGCTCTTCCTCCATAGTACATCTATCCTTCCAGCTTCCAGGCTCATATCCTGGTATTCGATTCGGGCGTCGGTTAGTAAAGCGCTGTGTTCATAGGGCAAGTCGTAGATAATCTTACCCGCTTTGTAGCGTACGGGGCCTTTAAGATTGGCTGCCGGCGCGGGAATGAATTTGCCCTGAGTAGCTCCCGCGATGGTGACCTGAGTTATAGTGGAATCATTCAGCAGAATTAAAATGCTGTCACCGCTAACAATATTAAGTCCTTTATAAAGGGTATCCTCCAGGGCGTAGAAGCGGGAACTTGCCATGCCTTCGATTGTTACCTGACGAGCCCGGCCATTTTCCAGGTGGATATCCATGTATTTGCCGTTAAGTCGATCTTGAAATAAAGAATCTTGCCAGGTCTTGCTTTGGGTGAATATGGGATCTTCCGGTACAATAACCCGCTCCAGTTCATCATTTTTGAAGTGAAGAATGAAGCGTTCACCGGTCAACCGGTATGCTTCCTGGGTCAGGAGCGGCTTTTGCCAGAGGTAGGCTTTACCTGTATTTAGGTAATAGTCGGCCCGCCCACAAACCACTCGACTGTTCACATGGCGGAATACTACCTCCCCTCTAGCGCGAAACAAGTCTCGCTGCAAAATTAGAGTGTCCGCAGATAGAGTCAGAACCGTATCTCCTGTAGAATCCCATTTAGTGAGTTGACCCTTGGGGGCAGCTAACATGGAATCGGCCAGGTACCAGTAATGAATTTCTACGCCGGAGATCAAGCTTCTACGAGAGGAGTCCTTAAGTGTAGCATGGGGCCAAGCAGCCCCTAGGAGCTTAGTTTCGCTATACTGGATGGTGTCGGCGCTTAAAACCCGGGCGGAGTCCCTAAGGATCGGCTCGCCAGTGGCAATGGCCTCCTTCCTCTGGACGAAATAGGTGATCTTCTGAGCCTTAAGCAAGTTATTACGGTGGCGATACTGGACGTTGCCCTCTAGTCGAGCAATTTCCTTTTTCAGGTAGTAAACGGCACGCTTGGCACGGATGTCGGTAGTGTCATTGTAAAGGCGAACCAGCCCCAACAACTGTACTCGCCCCAGATCCAGATTATGTTCCGCCGTTTGGCAGGTGAGGATGAATCCCTTTCGCTCCAGCCGTACATGCCCCACCAAACGTCGAATGGTATAGCCATTTTTACTGTAGCTTTCCAAACGGTCGGCATGAACCAGTTTTAACGGAGTCGTACTCTGAGACCAGGCCCACTGGCAGGAAAAGAGATATGTGGCGGCGAGTATGAGGCCGATTTTTTTCATTTAGTTGATGATGAAGGCGGTGAATAACTGCGCTTGGGCCAAAGACGTTTCAGGCGCTCCATAATCCTCTTCTCTATGCCTTGGGTGGAAGGGAAATAGAATTGAAGCGAGGGAAAATCCTCAGGGAAGTAGTTCTGCTCCAGGAAGTGTTCAGGAGCAGAATGGGGATATTGGTAGTCTTTCCCATATCCCAGCTTTTTCATAAGGCGGGTCGGAGCGTTGCGTAGGTGAAGGGGAACCGTAGCCGCGCCGTGATCTTTTACCTGAGCCTGGGCCGCTCTCAGGGCTAGATAGCTGGCGTTGCTTTTGGCTGTGGCTGCCAGATAGGTAGTCACCTGGGCCAGGGGAATGGCTCCTTCCGGTAAGCCGATTACCTGAACAGCGTTGAAGGCCGCTACCGCCAGGGGCAAAGCCTGTGGATCGGCATTCCCGATATCTTCCGAGGCCAGGATAATAAGCCGTCGGGCGATGAAGAGCGGATCTTCTCCACCTTCCAGCATCACCGCCAGCCAATACAGAGCGGCATCCGGGTCGCTTCCCCGAACGCTTTTAATAAAGGCCGAAATAGTGTCGTAGTGGTAATCTGCAGCCTTGTCATATAGAATAGTTTTACTTTGGAGGGCCTCTTGGAGAGCTTCCCTGGTGACCTTCAGGAGTGTTTCAGTGGCGTTTGATGATTTGGTTCTAGCAAACTGCACGGCAGCTTCGAGGATATTCAGCATCTTGCGTGCATCTCCCCCCACCGCCTGGATCAGAAAGTTGCGCTCTTCGGGTTCCAACTGAACCTCATAGCTAGACAGGATAAAGTCTTCTTTCAATGCATGTTCCAGAATTCCTTCCAGCTCCGCCGGTTCCAAGGGATTAAGTTTGAGCACCCGGCAGCGGCTCAGCAAGGGCGGAATCACTTCGAAACTGGGATTCTCAGTTGTGGCACCCACTAAAATGATGGTTCCTTCTTCCACCGCAGGCAGTAAGGCGTCTTGCTGGGCTTTGTTAAAGCGGTGGATTTCGTCCAGAAAAAAAATGGTTTGCTGCCCCATCTCTCGGTTGGCACGCCCTTTTTCTATCACTTTGCGCACTTCTTTCAACCCTGCTGAAACAGCGGAGAGGGAATGAAACTCGGCATTCGTTGTTTCTGCCAGCAGACGGGCCAGGGTGGTTTTACCGCAGCCGGGTGGTCCCCAAAAGATCATGGAAAATAACTGTTTGTGCGCGATCAGCTCACGGAGCAGCTTTCCCTTTCCCAAAAGGTGTTGTTGTCCGACAAAATCCTCTAAAGTCTTTGGCCGCATTCGTTCCGCCAATGGCGGAAGGTTAGAGGAGGAGGTTGCTTGGGAAAAGAGAGTCACGCACTTAAGATAATCAAAAAAATAACCCGTAAGCTCTAGAAAGGGGTTTTCCCTGCCTGTGATCCAGATCGTATCCTTTCGTGAGCCTCACACTCGTTGGGAGTGCTACAGTGGGCGGTGGAGAAAGTCTTGACATTGGTTTGAAAGTGGGGAACTTATGCCCAAATATGTTTTTATACGACGAGCTTCCGCCCTGGAATGCAGCAGGAAATGAAAAGAGGTTAACTGCAATTTGAGATGTTAAAGGACAAGCCGATGAAAAAAACAACGACTCCTACGCGTAAAAAAACAGTAATGGAAAAGTATCCCACCCGACAGGCCTTGGTCTATTCGGGTGCTGCACTACTCATTTTCGTAACTGGTTTAAGAACCATTCTCCAGGTGGCAGAAGAAGGTTTTGGTTTTATTGAATACATGACGCTAGGAGCCTTGTTGCTGGAATTTAGCATGCTGCTCCTGTATGCCTGGACTATCTATGAAGCCGGGAGAGAGACTTTTAGGATGACTCTTAGAGAAGAGGAAGAGGCGAAGAAAAAAGCCCAGGCATTAGGTGGTGCTGCGCCGTCGGGCACCCTAGAGGTAACCTCCAAGGATATCCCTGAAGTGGCCAAGCAGATTAATCGTTTTTCAGCTCAAGCGGAGGCCTTGCTAGCGGAGCTCAGCAAGAGTGTGGCTGCCAATGAGAAACTGAATGAACGTCTTAACGAACTGATGGATGAACATGTTCAGTTGAAAGTACGTCAGGAAATACAGCGCTTGCTTAGTGCCGGCATAGGCTCTGAGTGATTGCGTGTAATAACGAGGGCTGATTATGCCGAAGAAAAAATTCCACGCACGTATTGAAGTATATTTCATCATCTATGTCTCAACGATTGTGAGCTTTTTTGCTATCGAAGGCGAGGTTCGACAATACAAGCGGAACCAGAAAAGAATCTTATTCGAAGTTTCCAAAGAAAAGATCGAGAACCTGGTTCAAATTGAAAAAACCCGCAACATCTGGTCCAAGGATTCCTTACGGCTGGAGGTGGATTTGGGGGGAGCGTATCAGAAGAACAGCTTCTCCGGGACAGTTAAACTCTATCCCACCGATTCCCTGGAAGGTAAACCACTGCCCGTTCTGAGCTATCCGTTGCAGCCGGCGTCCCCTGATCTGGAGGATAAAACTTTCTTTGCTGCGATTCCCCGTAAAGATTTCGGCGAGAATCGTGAAGTTCCCTACTTAGTGGAGGCGAACATCAAGGTAAAACCCGATCCGGGGTTGGTTAAAGAAGAATTGGAGAAAGCTTATAAGGACCACCGTATTGTCAAAAAGATCATGGACGCCATGAGCTCGGTGGGAGAGATTGTTCAAAGCAAGCGCTTTCAGAACCCCATTGATCCCTCTGGTGGCACCATCGCCGCACCCTTCACGCTCACCGTGGATCGTCCGGTGGTCAATATCGTGGAAGGCCTGCCCTGGGAAGTTAGGGTGATTGTCGGCGGAGTAGCGGAACCGACGGACTTGCAAATTCGACCTGTTCAAGGGGGGAAATATATCAAGAGGCTGGAGGTCAACACTCCGGTGACCCTGGTTGGAGGTCGAGGCATCAAGAATGCTCATATTCGCCTGGAAGGTTTGAGGAAGACCGACGACGAGAAGGCGTATGTTGAATTCGATCTGCAGGTGAGAGCTCCTTTATGGGTTCAACCGCCCAAGGAGAAAGAGGCCTACGTGGGTGATCCTTACACCTTTGAAGGGGCTCTGCGGGACATTCCCAGCAGCGATACCAAAATTAGGGTAACCGGCACGGCAGTGGAGCCTCAAACAGTCCCAGGAACTACGGTTTTCTTTGAGACTCTCAAAAAGCCGGGGGTTATAAACTTCCAGGTGTTGGTGGATAATCGGGAAGTAAAGGGAATGACTCACACGGTTAAGGTAATTCCTCCCCCACCGCCTAAGATTTCCACCAATCCCATCAGCCGTGACGGTAACTTCTTGGTGTTCGAGATAACCATTTACGGCAAAAACAACGAACTGCTGAAGTTCCGTCGTAAAGGCGGTATCGCTTCTCAACGTCAGAAGGGTGAGCCCCAGATTCTGGGTAGCAAAAAGATTTATCGTTGGGAAGTGGAAATTGAAGAACCTTACGATAAATCCGAATCTCAGGAAATCAAATTTGCGGTAATGGACAAACTCAAACATATAACTCAGTATAGAAAACGTTTTATATACAATTATGCTAACCGATGATTTGGTAGAAAGAAGGGAGTAGATATGAAGTTTTGGAAGATCTTGTTTTTAATGTTTTTGGGAGAAATGATACTCGCCCAGGGCTTTGAAGATATAGGTCGGATGGAATGGGTTGTACGGGATCGGCAATTCAGCAGGACCTTCCTTTCGTCCTATATTGACACGCTCACGACGATGGACCCCATGGCGGAGTTGGAAGTTCAGGAAACGGACGAACTGCGGATAACGGTTACCATCGATGAGGAAGGACAACCCCATCTCGATCGTATTATCGCCAAAGGTCGTAGCGGAGTTCTGAACAAATTAGACAAGCACGTCTTAGCTCGCATGGACTCCTCCATGATGGACGCTTTAATCCATCGTCAGTATGCCTGGGATTATCTCTCAGATATTGATGTTTCACGGATGCAGGGTGACATTATCAACGTTTTTCAGGAGCGCAACAACAAGCAGGTTCGGGATGCTTTCTGGTGGACCCATCGTAGGGTAGATATCAGTGTTTTCCCCCGGATTGTGATTCGTTTGAATCCAGACTGGGCATTTTCGATGGAATTTGGACGCCCCGACCTGGGCTTACCAGCCAGTGCTTGCCGCACGTTGAACCTTGGATTAGCCACAGAAGTGTTTAAAGCCTATATCACTCTTCCAGCCACTTATTTTAACCTAATTTCCTCCAACCATCCCCTTGAGGGTTCTTTTGGTGGAATTCTGAAATTTGACTCCCCCAAATTTGGCGGCAGCATTTCTTTCCAGGACATGAAATTCCGCAACGGGAACGACCTGACGAGCTTCATTGATACCGTAGATGTGGCTTATATCCCCTTTACGGGCCAGTTCTACTATAGCTTCACCAGCCGAATCGGATCTGCGCCTGATCAAAAAGGTTTTATTCCTCTAGGATCGCTGAGGACTCAGTTAGGGTTTTCCTTTTTGCGGACCGCTTACGGACATATTCAACCGGAAGAGACTGATTCAACAACTGGGAAATTCGAAAGATATGACGTCACTTCTCCTCTACAGTCCGTGTTGGGGCTGTTCCGCTTTGAATACGCCAGTGATATGAATGAGCGCTTTTTCAACCGCTATAAGCTCGCAGCACAGATTAATATCGGTCTTGACGGCTTTGGGGGGCTTGATCTCATGGCTTCCTATACTCTTACGGAATGGCTGGCGCTGAATCTTGAAACGGCTTTTTACTGGAAAGGGCGGACGTTCACCAAACCCGATGGTACCACCTATGAGTGGAAGCCTGGAGTGTTCGTCGTCCCGTCAATTTCCATCTACTTCTAAGGAGGATGGCAATGTTTAAGAGATATAAAACCCTGCTGAATATCACAGCCCTTGGACTGTGGCTTATTCTTACTTCCAGTATCTGGGCTCAAACGAGCTCTGGATCTCAATTTTTAGATGCTCGCCGGTTTGAGGCCTGGACAGTTGAATACCAACCTTATCGGTTGCTGATTGAAAATGCTGTTTCTGAATACATCACGCTGACTAAAGCTGACATACCGCCAATCTCCCCCAGTGATCTGGTGATTGCCATTCGCCCCAAAGGGGATAAAAAGAAGCTATATCAGCTCCGCTACGGTACCCCGGCAGAAGGGTTCACGATCATTCCAAAACAGAAGATTCCCTGGGTTTTGGGAGCTACCCTGAGTAGAACCATAGCGGAGCGGGAGAAATACTACAATTTGGATTCCAGGCTGCCGTTCGAAACCCAAGCCCATCGTCCTGAAATCGATTACATCCTTAATGAGTCGTTCTGGACCCAAAGCGATTTCTTAATCGGTTTAGATAAGATGGTTTATCGCTTCGGTTCCGGAGGAGGATTGTTGGTTGAGTGGGGCAATGAATTGATAGGTCGTCCATATGCTGAAGCCGGCTTTGCCCGCCTGGGGATGGTAACCCCTGTCTTTAAGCTGGGCGTGCAGGTTCCCACTGTTTCTATCACTAATGGTTACCGGGCCACGAAGGACAATCAGACATGGCGGAAATTAAGCGGAGGAATAGGGGGCTTTGGCGCTTTTCAATTCCAGAATCTCTATGGAGAAATGTTCTTCCAAACCATGGATGCAGCTTTCGCTCCCGATAGCCGTTATATCAACTATCTGGATCTTGGCGGATTGTTGAGCTTAAGCTTTAACACGGCATTGTCGGGGGTAGAGGTCGGATCCTATCGCCTGTTTGCTGGGGGCCTGCAGATAAAAGTGGGGGCCGTTGTCGGGCGAGTGGCTCACCGTCAGCTACTTAACGGCAAGGTTGTTTTCCAGGATATCAAGCGCGATACGGTGGGGTTGCCTGAAGAGGATAAGACCTATGGTGGCAGCGATTCGATAGAGGACTCGGGAATATTCTTTAGACTGGATTATGCCTCTACTTTAATCGATCGGTTGTACCCTCGTCATCAATTATCCGTTCAGCTTGCGGGCCCTTCCTTTTTGATGAAATATACCTATGCCTTCAACCCCAATTTTGCCCTTCCAATAACTATAGTGACATATACCAAAGACAACGAATGGACACCTAGTTTCGCGGTTTTTGTAGGGGCTCAATTCCGTTTGAAGCAGCGTTGATGAATCTGTAAGGATCAATCTCATTTATCTAAAACCCACGCTAAAAAGGCGTGGGTTTTTTTATTCATTAAATAGCTTATGCACTGAAATGGTCGTACCACCTGATGCCTCACCGGCTCCGCCTTCGTGCCGAATTGCGATTCTGGACGACGATCCGAATCAAGTTCGGCTCATGACCTACCACCTTAAGGCTTTAGGATATAAAACCGACGCTTATCTGGATCCCCGCAAGTTTCTGGAAGAATTTCCCCACCAACAGCCCTATGACCTGTTGATTCTGGATATTATGATGCCTGATATCTCAGGCTTGGAGGTTTGTAAACGTCTCCGTGAGAAATATTCCCCCTTTGAGCTGCCGATACTCATTATTTCAGCGTTGAATGAAGCCCAACAGGTAGCCGATGGTTTGGCAACAGGTGCCAACGATTATGTCACCAAGCCCGTGGGCAGAATAGAGCTACAAGCCCGAGTTAAAAGCTTGATCTCTTTAAAGCGAGTGTATGAATTGGCCAAGGCTAACGAGCGCCTGGCGACCTACCGGGCCTTATACGACGATTTAACCGGCCTGCCCAATCGTTCCTATCTTAGCCGGCACCTTCAAGAACGCTTACTCGAGGCTGAACGGGAGGGCTATTCGGTTGCCTTGTTTTTCTTAAACGTGAACCGCTTTAAAAGCATTAATAATTCTTTGGGCTATGCTGCAGGTGATATTTACCTGAAAGCCCTTTCCGAAAAACTATACGCAGCTCTTCATCCCGAACTTCTGGTTGTTCGCCTGCACGCTGACACGTTTGCCATGGTCAAGGTTTTCCCGGACCAGAAGGCTAGGGTTAAAGCGGAGGCGGAAAGAATTGCCGAAACTATTCTAGATTTCCTCCAAAAAGGGGTAAGCGTTCAGGAGCAGGAAGTTCAACTTCCCTTCAGCATGGGGATTTCCCTGTTTCCCCACGACGCCAACAGTCTGGATGAATTATATCGCCACGCGGATACTGCTTTGTCCTATGCTAAGGAGAGCCCTTCCGGAACGATCCTTTTTTTCGCTGCGGAGATGCACGATAGGGCGGCTCAACGGTTCCAGCTGGAGCGGAATTTACAGAAAGCGCTGGCCAACCAGGAGTTCGCGCTTCAATACCAACCCCAATGGGATTTTCGCAAAAATGTCGTGGTGGGCATGGAGGCCCTGATCAGGTGGCATCATCCGGAAGAGGGACTGATAAGCCCCGGAAGCTTTATTCCCATGGCTGAAGAAGTGGGAACGATTGTACCCATTGGCGATTGGGTATTTAAAGAAGTGTGTCGGCAAGCAAAAACATGGCTGGACCAGGGGTTACATGTCCCCAAGATAAGCATTAACCTTTCCCCTCGTCAGTTTCATAAGAAAAACCTGCTAAACTTCATCGAGAGAGTACTATCTGATACTTCCCTGGACCCCAACTACCTCGAATTAGAGATTACCGAAGGCACCCTTATGAGCAATGTTTTGGAGACGGTAAAAGTGCTGAATGCCCTAAATGATATGGGGTTGCGAATTTCGGTGGATGATTTTGGTACCGGCTATTCTTCTTTGACGTACCTGAAGCGTTTTCCGGTACATACCCTTAAAATTGACCAATCTTTTATTCGTGACGTGAATACTAGCGAGCAAGATGCGGCCATTGTGGCGTCGATAATAACCTTGGGACAATCTTTAGGATTAAACCTTATTGCTGAAGGGGTGGAAAACGAGCAGCAATTAGAGTTCTTAAAGCGCACCTCCTGTTCAGTTATTCAAGGCAATTATTTCAGTCATCCACGGGAGCCGAATGAAGTTGTAGAGCTGCTCAAGGGCCTCTCCGGTTAATATTTATTTTGCTATCACATTAGTAGCATTTACATTTGCCCCGCCATGGGGGTTTCATGCCGTTCAGGTTGACCAACGAGGGGGAGTACGGGGTCCGCCTGGTCGTGCACTTGGCAACCTTACCCGAGGGCCAACGGCAGTCGGCCCGACAGGTAGCCCGTCTTCAAGATATTCCTTTTCATTTCCTGCGTACCATCACAACCCGGTTGGCAAAAGCGGGGTTTATTCGGAGTTTCAAGGGGAAATGCGGTGGGTTGGAATTAACGCAACGGGGACGGCAAGCGACCCTCTTAGAGATAATTGAGGCCATAGAAGGTCCGATATATCTCAATATTTGCATGCTGGGGGATCAGATCTGCCAGTT